>DXCY01000097.1 GCA_019115725.1 Candidatus Luteimonas excrementigallinarum | reverse complement strand
GACGGCGTCGGAGGCGTAGCTCCGACCTACGGCAATTCGCGGCCTTCGTAGGTCGGCCCTACGCGGCCGACGCGAGGTGCCGGGGGTGCGGGGCCGTCGGGGGCGTAGCCCCGGCCTACGGGTTGTCGCCGCGGAGGGCGCGCACGCGGGCTTCCAGATCGGCGGCGCTGGCGTGGGCGCCGGCGACCGGCGGGCCGGCGACAACGCCGATCCGCGCCCGCAGGCGGCGCGGCAGGCGCATCCGTTCCAGGCGGCCGGCTTCGGCTGTGGCGCCGCGCCGGCTCCACATGCTGGCCCACATGTTGCGCAGGGCCATCGGCACCACCGGCACCTCCTGGCCGCGCCCGGCGGCGCGCGCGACGATGCGCTCCACGCCGGAGCGGAACGGCGCGATGCTCCCGTCTGCGGTCAACCGCCCCTCGGGGAAGATCGCCACCAGCTCGCCCTCGGCCAGGGTGCGGTCGATCTCGTCAAAGGCCTGCTGCATCAGCGCCGCGTCCTCCTTCTCCGGCGCGATCGGAATCGCGCGCGCGGTGCGGAAGATCCAGCGCAGCACCGGGATCTGGAAAATCCGGTGGTACATGACGAAGCGCACCGGGCGCGGCGTGCTCGCGGCCAGGATCAGCGCGTCCATGTAGCTGACGTGGTTGCACACCAGCAGCGCCGGGCCCTCGTCCGGCACGTGCTCCTCGATGCCCTCGATCCGCAGCCGGTACAGCGTGCGCACCAGCAGCCAGCTCAAAAACCGCATCAGGAACTCGGGCACGATGGTGACGATGTACGTCGCCACCAGCAGGTTGGCGATGGCGAGAGCCAGGAACACCTGCGGGATGCTCCAGTCCAGCAGGCGCTGCACCGCGATGCCCACCGCCGCCGCCGAGACGATGAAGGCCGCATTCTGGATGTTCATGCCCGCGATCACCCGCGACAGCTCGCCCCGCGGCGTGCGGCTCTGGATCAGCGCGAACAGTGGCACCACGTAGAAGCCCACGAACAGGCCGATGCCGGTCAGGTCCATCACGATGCGCCAGCTGCCGGGCTGACGCAGGAACTCCATCACGCCCAGCCCCGCCGCCAGCGCCTCGCCCGACCGGGCGAAGTACAGATCGAACATGAAGGCGCTGATGCCCAGCGCCCCCAGCGGCACCAGGCCGATTTCCACCGTACGCGCGGACAGCTTCTCGCACAGCAGCGAGCCCACTCCCACGCCCGCCGAGAACAGCGCCAGGGCGAAGATATACAGGCCCTGTGCGCCGCCCAGGTTGACCTCGGCATAGGTGGGCAGCTGCGCGGTGAGCATGGTGCCGACGAACCAGAACCACGACACCCCCAGCACCGCGTTGCGCACCGCTGGCGTGCGCCGGGTGAGCTTCCACACCGCCAGGTTTTCCGGCAGCGGATTCCAGTTCACCTTCAGTGACGGGTCACCGGCGTCCACCCGCGGGATGGTGCGGGCGACCAGGTTGCCGAACACCGCCAGAGCAATCACCGAGACCGCCGCTGCTTCCGGGCCCCAGTTGCCGGCGACCTGGAACACCAGGCCGCCATAGATCATTCCGCACAGGATCGAGATGGAGGTGCCCATTTCGACCAGGCCGTTGCCGCCGGTCAGCTCCTCGGGTTTGAGCACCGAGGGCAGGATCGAATACTTCACCGGCCCGAACAGCGCCGACTGCAGGCCGGTGCCAAACAGCGCCACCAGCAGGACGGTCATGTTGCTGGTCATGAAGCCGATGGCGGCCGTCGCCATGATGAAGATTTCCATCGTGGTGGTCACCACGATCAGCCGCTGCTTCTCCATCCGCTCGGCGATCTGGCCGGCGATGCCGGAAAACAGGAAGTACGGCAGGATGAACAGCGCCGGGGCGAGGTTGGTATAGAGGGTGCGCTCCTCGCTGCTGACGCCGAGAAAGAACAGCAGACCAATGATCGCCTGGCGGTACACGTTGTCGTTGAATGCCCCCAGCGCCTGCACCGTGAAATAGGGCAGGAAGCGGCGCTGGGTCAGCAGGGAGAACTGGCTTTGGCCGGCCATGCGGGGCTCCTGTGCGAACCGGCGGAGACTACCAGAGGGCGGTTGCAGCAGCGGCTGGATGGCGTCCGGTCGCGGGCATTCGCCGCGCGATACCCGGCCGGAGTGTGCTGCAGTGCACGATTGCGGTCTGGCCCGGATCCGTGTTAGACGGAAGCTGCGCCGGCAATGAAGCTGGCGCCACAACAGCTGACGGGAGAAGGCTGTATGTCCGAAGCATCTGTACCGCGCACGGCGATGGGAGATGGCAGGTCGGGGGGATGGATGGGGGCGGCCGCCTGCGCCGTGGCCGGTGCGCTGACACTGGCCGTTCCGCTGCTGTGGTTCCGCGGCCCCCAGCACACACTGGGAGACACCCTGTCATTCGCCGCCTGGGCCTGGCTGCTGATGGGCGTTCCGCTGTTGGCTGTACTGGTGGTCGGCGGCATCGGCGCGGCGCGGCGCGGCCGGGAGCCGAAGCTGCTCGGCGCCGTGCAGTGGTTCGCGGTCGGCATGGCCGCGGCGGTGTTGCTGGTCGAGATTCCCTGCCTGCTGCCGGGCCGCTGATCCCCGGCCCTCAGACCCGCTCGCGCTCGATTGCCCGCCAGCCGATGTCGTGGCGGTGGAAGGCGCCGTGCCATGAGATCCCGGCCACGGCCGAATAGGCGCGCTGCTGGGCTGCTGCCACCGTGTCACCGAGTTCGCCGCCGCACTGCGCAACGAAGGTTCCTTGGCCGGTTCAACCGCCGATCGAAGTCTGACCCACCGGAGCGGTATGCTCCCCAACCTGGACTCTACCAAGTAGCAAGTGGCCCTGAGAAAGTGGGCAGGTCAGCGGCAACGCCAGCGGCGCGTATGAGGCGCTTTACGCCCGGTTCGCGCAAGACGCGGACCTGGACGCTTTGCTGGACAGCATCACGAGCCACCTTCAATCCCTGCCGGGAGACCCGTACGGTAAGTTCTACGGCGATGACTGGGACGAACGCTTTGGCGATGATCAGGTATCGGCTGCAGCCATACATCGCGGCTATGCTTGCAGCCGTGGTTGTCGGCTGCACGACGACCGCCGCGCCTCCCCCGGACGCCATTTCCTTGCGGCAGATGCTGGTTGAAATCGGTTCGTCTGCGGACGGAGCGCTGTCGCAGGTCCGTGATTGGGTGCCAGACGGGGAGGTCGAGGTCCTGGGGCTGTATGTCCACAGGGCGGCGCCGTTCATGACCACGGATGGTTATGAGGTAGAAGGGATGATCTTCAACTTGGACCGGCAGAAGGAGGTGCGCGCATACTCCCTTAATCTGTCGCGGGGTGGATGCATGCCACTGGATGCCGTGCCCGGGTTTGACCGGGCCGAGTTGCGCCCCACGCCGGTGTATGTCTCTGGCCCCCGGGTGAAGAAGTCTCCCCGGGATTGGCGGATCGAGTTGCCTCAAGCATGGTTGTATCTCGTTCCACAGGCGGAAGACGATCAGTGCGTCGCGCGTGTGCGCGTGTCCGCCAGGCGAAAACGCTGAGTGCGACCGGTCAGTTCCGCTCGCGCTCGATTGCCCGCCAGCCGATGTCGTGGCGGTGGAAGGCGCCGTGCCATGAGATTCCGGCCACGGCCGAATAGGCGCGCTGCTGGGCTGCTGCCACCGTGTCACCGAGCGCGCAGACGCACAGCACGCGGCCGCCGGCGGTGACCACGTGTTCGCCCTCCAGACGGGTGCCGGCGTGGAAGACGCGGGTGTCTTCCGGCTCGGGCACGTCCCAGGTGTTGATGGTGTCGCCGGTGCGCGGCTTGCCCGGGTAGCCCTCGGCCGCCATCACCACGCCAACGGAGGGGCGCGGATCCCACTGGGCCTGGACCGTATCCAGCCGGCCGTCGATCCCCGCCTGGACCAGATCGGCCAGGTCGGAGGTGAGCCGGAGCATGATCGGCTGGGTTTCCGGGTCGCCAAAGCGCACGTTGAACTCGATCACCTTGGGCGTGCCGTCGGCGCTGATCATCAGCCCGGCATAAAGGAAGCCGGTGAACGGTGCGCCGTCGGCGGCCATGCCGCGCACGGTGGGCTCGATCACTTCTCGCATGATGCGCGCGTGCACCTCGGGGGTGACCACCGGGGCCGGGGAGTAGGCGCCCATGCCGCCGGTATTGGGGCCGGTGTCGCCATCGCCCACGCGCTTGTGGTCCTGGCTGGTGGCCATCGGCAGGGCGGTGGTGCCATCGACCATGGCGATGAAGCTGGCCTCTTCGCCCTCCAGGAATTCCTCAATCACCACCCGCGCGCCGGCCTCGCCAAAGGCGTAGCCGGAGAGCATTTCGGTGACCGCGGCCTCGGCCTCGGCCAGGCTGGTGGCCACGATCACGCCCTTGCCCGCGGCCAGGCCGTCGGCCTTGACCACGATCGGCGCGTCCTCACCGTTGCGCTCGGCGTGTGCGCGCAGGTAGTCCAGTGCCGGGGCGGTCTCGTTGAACACCGCATGCTGCGCGGTGGGGATACCGTGGCGGTCGAGGAAGTCCTTGGCGAAGGCCTTGCTGCCCTCCAGCCGCGCGGCTGCGGCGCTGGGGCCGAAGATCGCCAGCCCGGCGTCGCGGAAGCGGTCCACGATGCCGGCCACCAGCGGCGCCTCGGGGCCGACCACGGTAAAGGCCACGCCCTCGTCCCGGGCCAGGGCCAGCAGGCCGTCAAGGTTGTCGGCCGCCACGTCCACGTTGCGGCAGCGGTCCTCGTTGGCGGTACCGGCGTTGCCGGGGGCAACCAGCACTTCGGACACCCGCGGCGACTGTGCGAGTTTCCAGGCCAGCGCGTGTTCGCGGCCTCCGCCGCCGATGACAAGGATTTTCATGGATGTCGTTCCGGGTGCCGGGCCCGCATTCTACCGCGCAGGCCGGCTTCCCCCACTGGCATCAATGCCGGAAGTGGCGGACGCCGGTGAAGACCATGGCGATGCCGTGCTCGTCGGCGGCGGCGATGACTTCGCTGTCGCGCATCGAGCCGCCCGGCTGGATCACCGCCTTGATGCCGGCCGCGGCGGCCGCGTCGATGCCGTCGCGGAACGGGAAGAAGGCGTCGGAAGCCATCACCGCGCCCGGCACCACCAGCCCGGCATCCTCGGCCTTGAGGCCGGCGATCTTGGCGCTGACCACCCGGCTCATCTGCCCGGCACCGATGCCCACGCTCTGCAGGTCCTTCGCGTAGACAATGGCGTTGGATTTGACGAACTTGGCAATCCGCCAGGCGAACAGCAGGTCGCCCAGCTGGGCATCCGAGGGGGCCAGCTTCGTCACCACCTTGAGCTCGTCGCGGCCGACTTCGCGCAGGTCCGCGGTCTGCACCAGCAGCCCGCCGCCGACGCGCTTGATGTCGGTGGCGTTGCGGCCGTCGCCGCTCGGAATACGGATCAGGCGCACGTTGGGCTTCTTCGCCGCCACTTCGGCCACGCCGGCGCCGTAGGCAGGCGCGATCAGCACTTCGACGAACTGGCGCTCCAGGATCGCGGCCACGGTGTCGGCGTCGGCCTCGCGGTTGAAGGCGATGATGCCGCCGAAGGCCGAGGTGGGGTCGGTGGCGAAGGCGCGCTCGTAGGCGGCCATGCAGTCCGCCGCCTGGGCCACGCCGCAGGGGTTGGCGTGCTTGACGATCACGCAGGCCGGGGCGTCGAACTGGCGCACGCATTCCCACGCCGCGTCGGCATCGGCCAGGTTGTTGTAGCTGAGCGCCTTGCCCTG
>DXCY01000096.1 GCA_019115725.1 Candidatus Luteimonas excrementigallinarum | reverse complement strand
CGGCCGCGTAGGGCCGACCTACGGATGGGGTAGGTCGGCCCTACGCCCCCGACGTCGACGAAACGCGTACTCCTGGGTTTGCCGTGGATCCGGTATCCCGCGCGTCGGCCGCGTAGGGCCGACCTACGGGTGGGGTAGGTCGGGGCTACGCCCCCGACGCCGATTAAACGCGCACTTCTGGGTTTGCCGTGGATCAGGCATCCCCTGCGTCGGCCGCGTAGGGCCGACCTACGGAGGGGGGAGGGTTTCGGTGAGGCCCTGGCGCCAATCCGGCAACACAATCCCGAAGTCGCGCTGGATCTTTCCGGTGTCCAGCCGCGATGACGTTGGGCGGGCGGCAGGGCTGGGATAGGCGGACGAGGGGATCGGCTCCAGCCTGGGAATCCGATCAATCAGGCCCGTTCGCAGCGCATTGGCGAAAATCGCTTCGGCGAAGCCGTGCCACGAAGTCTCGCCGGCCGCCGCCAGATGCCAGGCGCCGCTGTACTGCACGCCGTCCGCGGTAACTCCCCCGCGCGGGGACGCCACTCCAATGGTCTTGGCAGTCGCTTCGGCAATCCAGTGCGCCGGAGTAGGCGCACCGATCTGGTCGGCCACCACCCGCAGCTCGTCGTGCTCCGCAGCCAGGCGCAGCATGGTGCGCAGGAAGTTGTGGCCCTGGGCCGAGTACACCCAGGAAATCCGGAACAGCAGGTGCCGGCAGCCGCTGGCGCGTACCGCGTCCTCACCGGCCAGCTTGCTGGCGCCATAGACGTTGAGCGGGCCGGTGGGGTCGTTTTCGCGCCGCGGGCGCGGGTCGTTGCCTGGAAAGACGTAGTCGGTGGAGTAGTGCACCAGCAGCGCGTCGCGCTCCGCGCAGACGCGGGCAAGGGCGTCCACGGCTTCCGCATTGATGAGGAAGGCCTGGTCACGCTCGGTTTCGGCGCGGTCCACCGCCGTATAGGCGGCGGCGTTGACGACCACCTGCGGCGCCGTCCGCTCAATCAGATTGGCCAGCTGATCCGGACGGGACAGGTCTGCGGTTTCGCAGCCGGTACCGTCGGTCAGCCGGCCGTTACGGGTGGCGCAGATCAGCTCACCCAGGGCGGGCAGGCAGTGGCGCAGGGCGCTGCCGACCTGGCCGTTCGCCCCGGTCAGCAGGATGCGCATCAGCCGGCGCCGCCGTCGTCGATGGTGTCGTTGTGGAACAGGGGCAGGCGCTCCGGCGGCACTTCTGCCAGGCGCGGCGCGGCAGCGTCCTTTGCCGACAGCTGCGGTTTGGCGACCGGCCAGTCGATGCCCAGGTGGGCGTCATCCCAGGCCAGGGCCGCGTCGGCCTCGGCGTTGTAATGGTGGGTGCACAGGTAGGAAAGCAGGGCCGATTCGCTCAGGGTGACGAAGCCGTGGGCGAAGCCCGGTGGAATCCAGAACTGGCGCAGGTTCTCCGCCGACAGCACCACGGCCGTCCAGCGGCCGTAGTGCGGCGAGCCGCGGCGGATATCCACGGCCACGTCCCAGACTTCGCCTTCCAGCACGCTCACCAGTTTGCCCTGGGGCCCGGGCCACTGGTAATGCAGGCCACGCAGGACGCCGCGGGCCGAGCGCGAAAGGTTGGACTGCACGAAGTCGGGGCCGATGCCATGGCCGGCGTAGCGGTCGCGATGCCAGCTCTCCATGAACCAGCCGCGGGCATCGCCGAATTGCTTCGGCTCCACCACCAGGCAGCCCGGCAGGTCGGTCTCGATGATCCTCATCCGTGCCGGCTCGCGGCCAGCAGTGAAGCGAGGTACTGCCCGTAGCCGTTCTTGCCCAGCGGCGCGGCCAGGCGCTGCAGCTGCTCATCGTCGATCCAGCCGGCGTTCCAGGCGATCTCCTCCGGGCAGCACACCTGCAGGCCCTGGCGGGTCTGGATGGTCTCGATGAACGAGGCCGCCTGCAGCAGCGACTCGTGCGTGCCGGTGTCCAGCCAGGCAGTGCCACGGCTGAGCAGCTCCATATGCAGCGCGTCGTCGGCCAGATACGAGCGGTTGAGATCGGTGATTTCCAGCTCGCCGCGCGCCGAGGGGCGCAGGGTGGCGGCGCGATCGGCCACGCTGCCGTCGTAGAAATACAGGCCGGTCACCGCGTAGTTGGAGCGCGGGTGCTCCGGCTTTTCCTCGATGTCGATCACCCGTCCGTCGGGATCGAAAGCGGCCACCCCGTAGCGCCGCGGATCGGACACGTGGTAGCCGAATACGGTGGCGCCCGCGTGCCGGGCATCGGCGCTTTTCAGCGCGCCGCTCAGGCCATGGCCGTAGAAGATGTTGTCGCCCAGCACCAGGCAGTTCGACTGGCCGTTGATGAAATCGCGGCCGATGGTGAATGCCTGCGCAAGGCCGTCGGGACTGGGCTGTACGGCGTACTGGATATCCAGTCCCCACTGCGAGCCATCGCCCAGCAGCTGCTGGAACAGCGGCTGTTCGTGCGGGGTGTTGATGATCAGGATCTCGCGGATCTTGGCCAGCATCAGCACGCCGAGCGGGTAATAGATCATCGGCTTGTCATACACCGGCAGCAGCTGTTTGCTGATGGCGCGGGTGATCGGATACAGCCGCGTGCCGGAGCCGCCGGCGAGGATGATGCCCTTGCGTGCCATGTCAGGCCTCCTGTCCGAGCCGCTCGAGGCGGTAGGCCCCGTCGAGGATTCTCTGGGTCCAGCCGGTGTTGGCAAGGTACCAGTCCACGGTCATGGCGATGCCCTGGTCGAAATCCACCGCGGGTGACCAGCCCAGCTCCGCGGCGATCTTGCCTGCATCGATGGCATAGCGCTGGTCATGGCCGGGGCGGTCGCGTACGAATTCGATCTGGCTTGCACGCGGGCGGCCGTCAGGCCGGGGCTGGCGCGCGTCCAGCAGCGTGCAGATGGTCTCCACGACCTCGATGTTGCGGCGCTCCGCGTTGCCGCCGATGTTGTACACCTCGCCGACCCGCCCCGCTTCCAGAACACGGCGGATTGCGGCGCAGTGATCCTTCACGTACAGCCAGTCGCGCACATTGCTGCCATCGCCATAGACCGGCAGCGAGTCGCCGGCCACCGCCCGGGCGATCACCAGCGGGATGAGCTTTTCCGGAAACTGGTACGGCCCATAGTTGTTCGAGCAGTTGGTGGTCAGCACCGGCAGCCCCCAGGTGTGGTGGAACGCGCGCACCAGGTGGTCGGAGGCGGCCTTGGAGGCGGAGTAGGGAGAGTTGGGTGCGTAGGCGGTCGTTTCGGTGAACAGCCCCTCGGGGCCGAGCGAGCCGTAGACCTCGTCGGTGGAAACGTGCAGGAAGCGGAATGCCGCGCGGCGGTCTTCAGGCAATTCGCGCCAGTAGTCGCGTGCGGCCTCCAGCAGGGCGAGGGTGCCCACCACGTTGGTCTGGATGAAGGCCGCCGGTGCGTCGATCGAACGGTCGACGTGGCTTTCGGCGGCGAAGTTGAGGATGGCGTCGGGGCGGTGCTCGGCCAGGAGCCGGGTCACCAGCGTACGGTCACCGATATCGCCGTGGACGAACACGTGGTCCGGGTGGTCTCTGAGCGGGGCGAGCGTATCGGGGTTGCCGGCGTAGGTGAGCAGGTCCAGGTTCACCACCCGCACGCCCGCAGCCACGGCATCGAGCACGAAGTTCGCGCCGATGAAGCCGGCGCCGCCTGTGACGAGCCAGGTTGTTCTTTCCATTCGATCCTTCTGCCCTGCGCGGTCACACGGTTTCACGCGTGTGACGCGCTCCTACAGGTTCTGGTAATTCGGCCCGGCGCCGCCCTCAGGCGTGACCCAGGTGATGATCTCGTACGGATCCTTGATGTCGCAGGTCTTGCAGTGCACGCAGTTGGCGGCGTTGATCTGCAGGCGCTTGCCGTGTGTGGCCTCTGCATCTTCGACGATCTCGTACACGCCGGCCGGGCAGAAGCGGGTGCAGGGGTTGTTGTATTCCGTCGCGCAGCGGGTCACGCAGATTTCCGGGTCGTGCACGATCAGGTGCACGGGCTGGTCCTCGTCGTGATCGGTGGCGGCGAAGTACACGCCGGCCAGGCGGTCGCGCGGGGCGAGCTCGCGCTGCACCAGCCAGTGGCGGTCGGGCGCTTCGTATTCGTCGATTTTTTCCAGCGATGACCAGTCCGGGGTGACCTTCATCGTCCACGGCGACAGGCCGCCCACCGCGGTCTCCCAGGCGGCATTGGCGAGGCCGAACCACATGCCCTTCTTGAAGCCGGGCTTCACGTTGCGCACCTTGCGCAGCTCCGCCATCGCGGCCGAGTCGCGCAGTTTGGCATCAAAGCCTTCCGGTGCCAGTGCGTTGCCCACCAGGTGCTCGGCGGCCAGCATGCCGCTGCGGATGGCCTGGTGGGTGCCCTTGATCTTGGGCACGTTGAGCAGGCCGGCGGTGTCGCCGATCAACAGCGCGCCGGGCATATCCACCGTCGGCACCGACTGCCAGCCGCCGGTGGCGATGGCGCGCGCCCCGGCGGAAAGGATGCTGCCGCCTTCCAGCAACGGCTTCACCGTGGGATGGTGCTTGAACTGCTGGAACGCCTCCCACGGCTTGTAGTTCGGGTCCCGGTAGTCCAGTCCGGTTACGTAACCGATCGCCACCTGGTTACCTTCCAGGTGATAGATGAAGCTGCCGCCGTAGGTGTGGCTGTCGGCCGGCCAGCCGAGCGTATGCACGATCTTCCCGGGCGTGGTGCGGCCCTCGGGCAGCTGCCACAGCTCCTTGATGCCGATCGAATAGGACTGCGGGTCGTGGCCCTCGTCCAGCTTGAAGCGCTTCACCAGCTGCTTGGTCAGGTGCCCGCGCGCGCCCTCGGCCAGCACGGTCACCTTCGCGTGGATGTCGATGCCCTGGGTGTAGCCGGGCTTGTGCGATCCGTCCTTGGCGATGCCCATGTCGCCGATGCGCACGCCCAGCACCTTGCCATCGTCGTCATGCAGGGTCTCGGCGGCAGCGAAGCCGGGGAATACATCCACGCCCAGCGCTTCGGCCTGCGGCGCGAGCCAAGCACACATGGCGCCAAGGGAGACGATGAAGTTGCCCTTGTTGTTCATGCCCGGCGGGATGAACGGTGCCTTGCGGCCGCCGTCTTTCGACAGCAGCCAGAACTCGTCTTCCTTCGCCGGCACGCAGATCGGCGGCGGGTTGTCGCGCCAGCCTGGCAGCAATGCATCCAGCGGTTCGGGCTCGATCACTGCGCCGGAGAGGATATGGGCGCCGATGGTGCTGGATTTCTCGATCACACAGACGTTGATGTCCGGATCCAGCTGTTTGAGGCGGATCGCGAACGCCAGCCCCGCGGGTCCCGCGCCCACGGTGACCACGTCGTATTCCATGACATCGCGTTCGGCGGCTTCTGCAGGCTGGTTCATGCTCTCTTCCCGGATTTCATCCGCCCGATTGTCGCGGGTTGCGGAGGGGGCGGCAAATCAGCTCACACCCTCTCCAGCCAGCCGTGGGGGTCGGGGGTGGTACCGGTAAACAGGCCGAAGAACAGATCCTGCAGCTGCCGGGTCACGGGGCCGGGCTTGCCGGCGCCGACCTGGCGGCCGTCGACGGAGCGGATCGGGGTGATCTCGGCGGCGGTGCCGCACATGAACAGCTCGTCGCACAGATACAGGTACTCGCGCGGCAGGTCGCGTTCCACCACTTCGATGCCGTTGGCCCGCGCCAGGGTGATCAGCGAGTGCCGGGTCAGGCCGTTGAGCAGCGCGGCGCTGACCGGCGTGGTGTGCAGGGCGCCGTCGAATACCAGGAACAGGTTCTCGCCCGCGCCCTCGCTCAGCAGTCCGGTCGATGCCAGCGCGATGCCCTCGCCGAAGCCCAGCCGCCGCGCCTCGCGCGCCACCAGCTGGCCGGAGAGGTAATTGCCGCCGGCCTTGGCACCGGCCGGAATGGTGTTCGGTGCGAAGCGCTGCCAGCTGGATACGCAGGCGTCGATGCCCTGTTCCAGCACGTCGTCGCCCAGGTAGGCGCCCATCTGCCAGGTGGCCACGGCCGCTTCCACCGGCGTGTCCGCGGACAGCCCGAACCCGCCCAGCCCGCGCCACGCCACCGGGCGCAGATAGGCGGCACTGAATCCGTTGCGGGTGATCACTTCCCGGCACGCGGCGTTGAGTTCATCGAGCGTGTAGGGGATGTCGATCTCGTGGATCTTCGCCGACTGGAACAGCCGCCGGTTGTGGTCGGTGAGGCGGAAGATCGCCGGCCCGTTGGGCGTGTCGTAGCTGCGGATGCCTTCGAACACCGAGGATCCGTAGTGCAGGGCGTGGGACATCACGTGGGTGGTCGCCTCGGCCCAGCGCTTGATGCTGCCGTTGTGCCAGATCCATTCGGGGTAGTGCATGGGCAGTTCCGTCATCGAAGGGAAGCCCGCAGTTTGCCAGAAGGCCGGGTCGCTACAGGGTGACCCACCAGCAGTCGAGGTGCTGGCGCAGGGTGAAGGTGGTGCGCAGCGGGGCGGATCCGTCGCCGGCGTGCTGGTGTACGCGAAGCGCGACCGGCGGCGCACGCACCGCCGGGGCAGGCGTCTCGCGCACCTGCAGGGTGCTGGCGAAGGTGGCGCTGATGCCGGGCTGACGCGCGGCCACCACCGGCGTGGCTGCACGCACGGCCACGATATCCAGCACAGGATTGCGGACGATCCGGTCCAGCTGGTCCATCACGCCATGGCCGCCGCGGCTGGAGATGCCGGGCCAGTGATACACGCCGGCCAGCCGGTTCACGTCGCGGCTGTCGATGGCCGCCGTCATTTCCCGGATCAGCTGGTGGATGCTGCGTGCGCAGCCGCGATAGCGGTTCCGGCTGGCGGCGCTGCGGTCGCGCGGCAGGCGCTCCACGGCACCCACCTGGCTGCAATCGCGGTCGGTATAGATGGAGGTGCCATCGGGCGCGGTGCAGCGGTTGATCTGCGCCAGCGCCAGCCGCGGCAGTGCCAGCAGGGCAATCGCTAACAGGAGCAGCGCTGGCAGGCAGGCCCGGATCATCCGGCCAGCCTACCGCGAGCGCCGGGCGCCGGAAAGCCCGGGATCTCAGGCGATGGCGAGGCGCTGCAGCACGGTCTGCGTCGGCTTGGCCATGTTGAGGGTGTAGAAGTGCAGCGCCGGTGCGCCGCCGTCGATCAGTCGCTGGCACAGACCGGCCACCACGTCGGCGCCGAAATCGCGGATGGATGCCGTGTCGTCGCCGTAGGCCAGCATCCTGCGGGTGATCCAGCGCGGAATCTCCGCGCCGCAGGCCTGGGAAAAGCGGCGCAGCTGGGAGAAGTTCGAGATCGGCATGATCCCGGGAATGATCGGTACCTCGATGCCGGCAGCCCGGGCGGCGTCGACGAAGTGGAAATAGGCGTCCGCGTTGTAGAAGTACTGGGTGATGGCCGCGTCCGCGCCGGCATCCACCTTGGCCTTGAAGTACGCCACGTCGGCCAGCGCGTCCTCCGCCTCGGGGTGGGTTTCGGGGTAGCAGCCCACCTCGATGCGGAAGTGGTCGCCGGCCACATCGCGGATGAACGAGACCAGCTCGGCCGCGTAGCGCAGTTCGCCGGCCTGGCCCATGCCCGAGGGCATGTCACCACGCAGGGCGACGATCCGGCGGCAGCCGATGGCGCGGTACAGACGCAGCAGGTCGCGGATTTCCTCGCGGGTACCGCCCACGCATGACAGGTGCGGCGCGGCGTGGAAGCCGTGTTCCTGGTGTAGCTGGCGCACTGTTTCCGGGGTGTAGCGCAGGGTGGAGCCGCCAGCGCCGAAGGTGCAGGACACGTATTCGGGATCGTGGGCCTTGAGCCGTTTCGCGGTGCGGTCCAGCTGCGCGCGCTGGTCGTCGTTCTTGGGTGGGTAGAACTCGAAACTGACGGGGATCACTGGTGACTGCCTGCCGGTCGGGTGCGCGGCAAATCATATCTCTTTATCAAGATGGATGTGTAGGGCTTCGCGTGAGTGCCCCGGCCCTACTAGACTGGCCGGATGACTATCGAATTGACGCCGTTTGCGCGGACGCGGCTGTTTCCCGACAGGGGCCGCGGCAACACCATCCAGGACTGCACGCCAGAGCAGTTCGAACGCCACCTCAACACCCAGGCGCCGCTGAAGGTGCTGGATGGCTACGCGCCGTTCTGCAAGCTGCACGTGCACCGCAACTGGACTTCCACCCGCTGCCTGACCGTCCCCATCACCAGTGCCAACCGGCACCAGCTGCGCTCGGCCTATGAGGCCCGCAGCAAGGCTGAACTGCCGGTGCTGGTGCGCTGGTTCGAAGGCGTGGAGCCGCCGGTGGCCAGCTACTTCGTCGTGATCCTCTACAGCGCGGAACAGCTGGCGAAGGAGAACGCGCCCATCCAGGGCGACTGGGGCGTGGTGGGGTGCCTGTATACCGCCGAGCCGGAGGAGATCCCGATGGCGCCAATCACCATGATGCGCAACGCGCTGGGGGTGGAGGAGGGCGGTTCGGGCGTGCCGATGGACCGCGAGGCCTACCGCCGCGCGGTGGAGTTCTGGGACAACAACGCAAACTGGCGCCCCTGAGCGCGGCGCCAGTGCGGATCGGCCGGCGCGGCTGGCATGCCGGCCGCGCCGGGGCCTTCAGAAGTCGATATTGAGGCCGAGGTTGATCCGGCGTCCGTCCAGCACCACGCCGTAGCTTTCGTTGGTCACGGTGCGGTCGGTCACGTTGTAGAGGCCGAGCTTCACGTCCACGCGCGGGTTGAGCCGGTACACCACGCCCACGTCGGCCAAGGCGTAGGCGGGCGTGCCGGGGGCCATGGAGGTGCGGCTGAGATAGTCGCTGGTTTTGCCGCGGTAGTTGGCCTGGGCCCACAGGCTGAGGCTGTCGTCCAGGCTCCAGTCCAGGCCCAGGTTGGCCATGTGTTCGGGCATCTTGTTGAGCGGCTCGCCGGCGAAGTCGCCGCTCTTCTGTTCCGAGTCGGTAAAGGTGTAGCTGCTGTTGAAGCGCAGCCCGTCGGCCAGCCAGTAATCCAGCGACAGCTCCACGCCCTGGATCCGGGCCTCGGCAATGTTCTTGCCGGTACTCAGGAACAGGTAGTTGTTGCCGCCGAACGGGCAGGCCCAGGTGGACGGATCGTTGCGCTCGCCGCCGTTGTCGCAGTAGCGGTCCTCGGCAATCTTGTCCTTGTAATCGGTGTGGAACACCATCAGCCCGGCGGTCAGGCCCGCGGCACGGTGGTCATAGACGAAGCCGAGCTCGTAGTTCACGCTCTTTTCCGGCTCCAGCTCCGGGTTGCCGATGATCAACCCGCGCGGATGCGGTGCGGGCGATCCGCCGCCGCCGGTGCCGCGGCCGAAGCCCCCGGTGGTCGCCGCCAGCGAAGGCTGGGTGTAACCGGTGGAGATGCCGCCCTTGACGGTCAGCCGGTCGGTGGCGTGCCAGTTGCCGTAGATCCGCGGCGAAACGTGGCCGCCAAACAGCTCGTCATCGTCATAGCGCAGGCCCGTGGTGAGGTTGAAATCATCGTGCAGTCGCCACTCGGCCTCGGCGAATACCGCGCCGATCCAGCGATCCACGCTGCGAACCGCGCCGGGAATGTCGGCGGTCAGCAGGCCGTTGGTCTCGTCCACGAAATCCTCCACCTTGTAGCGCCCGCCGAAGGTGTAGGCGTGGCGCTCGCCGAAGTAGGTGGCCTGGGTGTTGAGGGTGGTCACCTCTTCCTTTTTGGTGCTTTCCTGCACCCGGTCGGAGACGTCGTGCTGCAGGTAGGTGTTGACCGACAGGTTGCCGTAGCGGCCATCGTGGGTGATGGCGTAGATGTCCTTGTCGTAGCGGTAGTAGCTGCCGCTGGCGTCCTCGGCCACGCTGCGGCCGGGGGTGTGGGTGTAATCCAGGCGCGAGGTGTCCCACGAGAACGCCACGCGGTTGTTCTCGCCGGCCTGCCAGGTCAGGCGGGTGCCCAGCGTGCGGCGCTTGGATTCGGGCGTGCTCGCGGCCGAATCGCCGCCACCGGCGTAATCGCTTTCGTCAGTGGTGTGGTACGAGCCGTTCACCTGCAGGCCCAGCACATCGCCGGCCAGCGGGCCGCCGAGGTAGAAGCTGGAATTGAAGGCGTCGTTGCTGACGTCGTTATGGGCGCTGGTGTAGTCCATGCCCACGCTGCCACCCCATTCGGCCGGCGCCACGCGGGTGATCACGTTGACCACGCCGCCCATGGCTTCCGAGCCGTACAGCGATGACATCGGCCCACGCACCACCTCGATGCGCTCGATCATCGACAGCGGCGGCAGGCCGATCTGCTTGCCGCCGTCGGCGCCGTTGGTGTTCACCGACCGCCCGGCCGATACCGGCCGCCCGTCCACCAGGAACAGGGTGTAGGCCGGCGTCATGCCGCGCACGCTCACGTCCTGCATGTTGCCGCCGCCGGTGACGAACACGCCCGGGATGTTCTGCATGGCGTCGGTGATGTCCACGTAGGCCTTCTTTTCCAGCTCTTCGCGGGTCACCACCGAGATGCTGGCCGGGGCGTCGGCGATGGCCTGCTCGAAGCCGGAGGCGCTGCGCACCATCACCGTGGGCAGGTCGGTCGGTTCGGCGCGGTCGTTGGCTGCGGCCAGGGGCGAGAGGAGCGTGGAAAGGGCGAGAGCAAGCGGCGTCAAGCGCCGTGGGGCACCACGGTGGGGCATGAAGGGGATCTCCAGCAGGGGGTGGGGCTTGGCTGCGTGGAGAAGCGCACGTGGCTGGCCGAACAGGTTGTAAGCGCGCGGATTGAAGCGCGATGACAGGTGCGCCGGTGAGGCGACGTGGCGGAATTTTAATGAGAGTGATTGTCGTTTACAACTGGCCGGAGGTGCTGTGCCGGGCTGTTACAGTGCCGCTCCGTTCGTAGATTTGGAGGCAAAGACATGGCGCAGACGCAGCCCTTCTATCCCATCGGCACCCCCGGCCAGCCTTGGGGGCAAGCGGAGCGCGCGCTGTGGAAATCGCGCCAGGTGCGCCAGCGCAGCCATGCCGACGAGGTGGTGGCGCAGGTGGAAAAACTGGCCACGGACTGGGACGTGGAGACCTACGGCACGCTGGATTACGACGGCCGCAGCTACCCGCTGCTGGCCCTCAAAAGCCGTGGCTGGGATGACGCCCTGCCGGTGATGCTGGTGACCGGTGGCGTGCACGGCTACGAGACCAGTGGCGTGCACGGCGCGCTGCAGTTCGCCGCCCGCCACGGCCGCGACTACGCCGGCCGCGCCAACCTGGTGGTGGTGCCGTGCGTGAGCCCGTGGGGCTACGAGCATTTCCAGCGCTGGAACCCTGAGGCGGTGGATCCCAACCGCTCGTTCCTGCCCGACAGCCCGGCGCCGGAATCGGCCGCGCTGCAGCGTCTGGTGGCAGGAATTCCGGGTGAAGTGCTGATGCACATCGACCTGCACGAGACCACCGATACCGACGAATCCGAATTCCGCCCGGCCCTGTGCGCCCGCGACGGCAAGCCGTTCGAACCGGGCAGCGTGCCTGACGGCTTCTACCTGGTGGATGACAGCAACAACCAGCAGCCCGCGTTCCAGCAGGCGGTGATTGCCGCGGTGGAGCAGGTGACCCATATCGCCCCGGCGGATGCGGCCGGGGAGATCATCGGTTCGAAGGTGGTGGCGCCCGGAGTCATCAACTATCCGGTCAAGACGCTGGGCCTGTGTGCGGGAGTCAGCAATGCCCGCTACGTGACCACCACCGAGGTCTATCCCGACAGCGCCTCGGCGACGCCGGAAGAATGCAACGCCGCGCAGGTGGCGGCAGTGCGGGGTGCCATCGATTACGCCCTGGCCAACGCCGGCTGAGCGGCGCTGAGCTGTCCCCGCCCGGCAGCCGGGCGGGGCAGGGGGCATCAGCGTGCCTGTTCGAGCGCCTCGGCGAAGGCGTTGAGCGTATCGCGCAGCACGGTGTGACTGCCGGCGGCCAGGTACCAGCCAGCCGGATCGAGGTGGAACACGCGCCCGGCCTGCCAGGCGGCAGTGGCGGTGACCGGCGCGATGCCGGCCAGGTCGGTGGCCTCGGTGCCGCCGGTGGCCAAGGCGCGGTCCAGCACCACCAGCCAGTCCGGTTCGGCCTGCATGGCGTAGGCCAGTTCCTGGGCACGCATCGTGCGGTCGACCTGGGCTGCCGGCGAGCCCGGCTGCGGACGCGCGCTGCGGGTCTCGGCGGTGCGCACCCACGGGGTGTCCAGCGCCGGCAGGGTCGAGCCCAGGCCCAGTACATCCAGCGGCGTGCCGAAACGCTGACCTGGCGGGTGCGCCATCACGTTGCCGCCTACGCCGAACAGCACCACGGCATCCAGCGCGCCGGCCTGTGCGGCCACGCCAGCGCGCAGTTCGCGCAGCTCGGTGGCCAACGCGGTGGCCTGCGCCTGGCGGTCATACACCTGGCCCAGCGATTCGATCCCGGCCAGCACGTCGTTGAAGAAGTTGTCGGCCGCGGGGGTCAGGTCCAGCGTCGGGGCGATCTCCGCCAGCGCGCCGTAGGACGGCGCCGAGCGGTCGCCGACGATGATCAGGTCCGGCGCCAGTGCGCGCACGGCATCCAGATCAGGCTCGAACAGCGTGCCAACCTTGGCGTAGCGTGCATCGGCGTAGTGTTCCAGCGCGCCCGCAAAGCGTGCGTCCGGCACACCCACCGCCTCCACGCCCAGCGCGTGCAGGTTGTCCAGCGCGGCCAGGTCGAACACCACCGTGCGGGCAGGTGCTTCGGCCACGGTGGTCACGCCCTGGGCGTGCCTGACTTCCACGGGGGCGGCGTACGCCGTACCGGCTGCGCCCAGCAGGGCGGCAAGGACAAGAGGAATGATGCGCATGGATGCTCCAGAAGAGAGGCTGCGAATGGCCGGAAGTGGCGGGCGGATGCTAATGAGATCGATTGTCATCCGCAAGGGCGGCATGCAACGAAAACGGGCGCCCGAAGGCGCCCGTTGTATCGATAGGCTGATCGCCCGCGTGGTGGCGGCCGCCTCCCTCAGTAGCGGTAGTGCTCGGCCTTGTACGGCCCTTCCACCGCCACGCCGATGTAGTCGGCCTGGTCCTTGCTGAGCGTGGTCAGCTTCACGCCGATCTTCTCCAGGTGCAGGCGCGCCACTTCCTCGTCCAGGTGCTTGGGCAGGATGTAGACCTTGTTTTCGTAGCTGTCGCGGTTCGCCCACAGCTCGATCTGCGCCAGGGTCTGGTTGGCGAACGAGTTGGACATGACGAAGCTCGGATGTCCGGTCGCGCAGCCCAGGTTCACCAGCCGGCCCTCGGCCAGCAGGAAGATGCTGTTGCCGCTGCCGAAGGTGTACTTGTCCACCTGCGGCTTGATGTTGGTGTGCTCAACATCCT
>DXCY01000095.1 GCA_019115725.1 Candidatus Luteimonas excrementigallinarum | reverse complement strand
TGCTGGCCTGAGCCGGCGCCGCGCGTCGGGGCGTTGGCCTCCGGCGCGCGGACAGGCACACCGCGCTATTGCCCGGCACTGCCCCGGGCATCGACAATTGGCCCCCGCCGTCGCCATCGGGGCGCGGCCCGAGCCACACAGGGGCAACCATGTTCACCATTCCAAGGGCCGCAGCGGCGCTGCTGCTGCTTTCGGCCGCCTGCATGGTGCAGGCGCAGAGCCACGGCGACTTCACCTACAGTGCCAACGTCGATCCTTTCACCGATGAGGACCGCAGCTTCGTCTCCACCGCATCCAATACCGGCGACGGGCGCGACGCCTCGCTGGCCTGGATGTGCATGGAAGACGGCCTGAATGTTGTCTACCGCCATGGCAAGTACCTGGGCGGTGACGAGGATGACGAAGTGCTGGTGCGCTACCGGATCGATTCGGGCACGCCCTACGGCCCCCAGTACTGGGGCATGCTGCAGGGTCACGAAGGCACGTGGATGCCGATGTCGGAAATTTCCGCGTTCACCCGCCAGGCCCGCGCCGGTGGCACGGTCATTTTCGAGGTGGTGGATCCGCTCGACGGCGAGCGCCTGCGCGACAGCTTCAGCCTGGCTGGGCTGGGACAGGCGGTGGCCCGCCTGGGCTGCGCCAGGTAATCCGGCGCAGCCCCAGTGCCGGATCAGTCCGAGATCAGCAGCGGCACCGGCGTTTCCGCCAGCAGCGTGGTGGTGACGCCGCCGAACAGCCGCTGGTACATGCGCGAGCGGCTGTAGGCGCCGATCACCAGCAGGTCGGTCTGCGAGGCGCGGGCGTGTTCCAGCAGGGCTTCGGCCACCGGCGCGCCGTCCGACTGGGTCTGGTCCACCTCGATGCGGGCGCCGTGCCGGGCCAGGTGGTGGGCCAGCGTGGCGCCGGCATCGGCGCCCTTCCAGCGCGGATCCTTGTCACCGTCCACTATCACCACGCGTACCTCTTCCGCCGGGACGATGAAGGGCATGGCGTCGGTGATGCTGCGGCTTTCTGCAGCGCCTGGGCGCCGCGCGCGTGCCCGCTGGCGCGATGCCCAGAGGCGGTATCGATGGCGTAGATGCCGATCAGGTGGGCATCGTGGGTCTGGGCCAGTCGCGCGGCGTGGTCGCCAAGGTCGGAGTGGCCGTCTTCCGCCCCCTCTTCGACGACGAAGGCGATGTTCTTCAGGGTGTTGATCATGTTGACTCCAGGTAGTTGCGCACCGGCAGGAGCTCCGGGCGTGGATATCGGGGTTTCATGGTCCGGCCGGCATACGTCATTCCGGCGGCACAGATGAGCACGTAGGACAGCAGCTCGGTGGTTTCCTCCACCGCATTCTTGAACACCCGCAGGTACCGCTCGTCCAGCAGCCCTTCCCAGATCACGCCCATGCCCAGCAGTCGCGAATAGACCAGCAGCAGGCCCGGCGCCGTGATCATCAGCGCGCCCGGGCGGGAGGACACGAAGCGGCCCAGGGCCCGAAGCGTGGATCGCCAGTCGGCGGCGGCATATGCGGTGGCCGCCAGAGCCACCGTGGCCACCAGCACCTGCCAGAGCCCGTCGGAAACCACATCCCAGGCGGCGTCGGTTTCGCGGATGCCCATGCAGATGAAGAAGCCTGCGGCCAGCGCCGCGAACCTGCGCTCGCCGGGATGACGATGGGCGCGGGCGAAAAATGCGGCCGAGGTGGCGGCCAGCAGGAGCAGCTGCAGGCCCTCGACCAGCGAGCGTTCCCCAACGCTGGCCCAGGCCGCCGAAACGCTGGAAGAGGTGCATCTGGCCTCCGAAGCGGCCGATGCCGCAACGGTCAGGGCCCGCGGCCGCGTCTACCTGCAGGAGACGGGTCCGCTGGTGGATTGATCGCGCTGGCTCAGTAGGCCGCTGCGGCCAGCAGCGGCGTCTGGGCGGTCCAGCGTTCGCGGCCGCGCAGGGCGAGCATTTCAAACAGCACCGCCGCACCGGCCACTTCGGCGCCCTGGCGGCGCAGCAGTTCAAGTCCGGCGACCAGCGTGCCGCCGGTGGCCAGCACGTCATCGACCAGCAGCACCGGGGCGCCGGGCGGCACGGCATCCATGTGCACTTCCAGCCGGTCGGTGCCGTATTCAAGCGCGTAGTCCTGCGACAGGGTCGCAGCCGGCAGCCGGCCCGGCTTGCGCACCGGTACAAACCCGGTGCCCAGCGCCTGCGCCACCGCCGCGCCGAGGATGAACCCGCGCGACTCGATCCCGGCCACGGCGTGCAGGCCGGCGCCGCGCCACGGTTCCACCATCTCCAGCACCGCCGCGCGGAAGGCATCGGCATCGGACAGCACCGGGGTGATGTCCTTGAACAGGATGCCGGGCTTGGGGAAATCGGGAACGTCGCGCACCAGGCGCTGCCACTGGCTCATCGGGGTCATCGCAGGAAAGGGCGGCCCATCCTAACGGAGCGGGCCAGGCCGCACCCGGATGGGAGCCGGGACTCAGGGCGGATCGCGCTCGAAGCACTCCGCCAGGTAGTCCACCATCACCCGCACCTTGGCCGGAGGGCGCCGGTCGGGCGGGTAGAGCACGTGGATGCCGCCCAACTCCACCGGCGGCCGGTCCAGCTCCAGGGCCACCAGTTCGCCGCGGGCCAGGGCCTGGCCAACGATGAACTTGGGCTGGTAGATGATGCCCTGGCCGCGTACTGCCGCCGCCAGCAGGGCGTCGCCGTTGTTGGCCAGCAGGTTGCCGCTCACCGGTACCCGCACTTCGCCGCCGGGTCCGAAGGCCCAGTACTCGCGGCCCTGGGTGCCCGAGAGCGTGTAGCCCAGGCAGTTGTGCTGGATCAGCTCCGCCACCCGCCGCGGCACCCCGCGCTGGTCCAGGTACCCGGGCGAGGCGCACACCAGCATCGGGCTGTTGCCCAGCCGCCGGGCCTGCAGCGGGCTGTCGGCCAGGCGCCCGACGCGCACGGCCAGGTCCCAGCTGCCGGCAATGATGTCCAGCTCCGCATCGCTCAGGCCCAGCTCCACGGTCACCTCCGGGTGGCGGTGGGCGAATGCCGGCATCAGCGGGGCCACGAAGCCCTGGCCGAAGGACAGCGGCACCGCCATCCGCAGCAGGCCGGTGGCCTTGATCCGCTGCGAGGCCGCTTCGGCCTCGGCCTCGTCGATCGCGGGCAGGATCTTCTGGCACGCGTCCAGGTAGTTGCTGCCGGCTTCGGTCAGGGTCAGGCGCCGGGTGGTGCGGTGGAACAGCTTCACGCCCATGCGCGCCTCCAGCGCGTTGACGTGCTTGGTGGCCATGGCCGGCGACATGCCGAGGTGGCGGGCCGCGGCCGAGAGGCTGCCATCGGTGGCGGCCCGTTCAAACACGCGCATGCTCATGATCCGGTCCATGTCGGCCATTTAACACTATTGGTAGGAAGTATTGTTGGGGATTGCCCGGTTCTCATCCCCAGAGGCGGTCCCCATACTGAGGGACATGGACAAGACACCCCCCTCCCAAGGCACCGGCGCTCCCGCAACCGGGGCCGGCACCCGCATGCCCACCTTCTTCATTCCCCACGGCGCCGGCCCCTGTTTCTTCATGGACTGGAACCCGGCCGACACCTGGGATGGCATGGCGGGCTTCCTCAAGGGCATCGCCGCCACCCTGCCGGAGAAGCCGCGCGCCATCGTGCTGGTGTCCGGCCACTGGCTCGAGTCCGGCTTCAGCGTGACCGGCCATGAGCGGCCGCCGCTGATCTACGACTACGGCGGTTTCCCGCCGCATACCTACGAACTGACCTACCCGGCCCCGGGCGAGCCGGCGCTGGCCGCGCGCATCGCCGCGCTGCTGGGCGAAGCCGGGGCCCGCACGCAGGTGGATCCGCAGCGTGGGTTCGACCATGGCGTGTTCATTCCGCTCAAGCTGATGTTCCCGCGGGCCGAGGTACCGGTGGTGCAGCTGTCGCTGCGCCGCGATATGGACCCGGCCGCGCACATCCAGGTCGGCCGCACGCTGGCCGCGCTGCGCGACCAGGGCGTGCTGATCGTTGGCAGCGGCATGAGCTTTCACAACATGCGCGGCTACGGCGACCCCCGCTACACGCCCGTGTCGGCACAGTTCGACGCATGGCTCACCGATGCGGTTGCAAGCGACCCCGCACGGCGCGAAGCCCTGCTGACCGACTGGACCAGCGCCCCGCACGCCCGTGACAGCCATCCCCCCGGCGGCGAGGAGCACCTGCTGCCGCTGATGGTCGTGGCCGGCGCCGCGGGCGACTCCCAGGGCCGCAAGGTCTATTCGGAGGTGGTGATGAAAACCACCCTGTCCGCATTCCGTTTCGGCTGATCCCCCGCAGCCCCACATCAGGAGATGTCCCATGCAGATCGATCTTTCCGGCAAGCGCGCCGTCGTTACCGGTTCCACCGGCGGCATCGGCCTGGCCGGGAACCGGCCCTCCAACCTGCTCGGCCATTTCGCCGAGCCTGACGAAGTGGCCAACCTGGCCGTGTACGTGGCCTCGCCGCAGGCCAGTGCCACCACGGGATCGGCATTGCGCGTGGATGGCGGTACGGTGGAAACCATCGCCTGACCGGCCCTCCGACGTGCCGGTTCCGCGCCGGCCCACCCCATTCGCATTCAAGAGGTAACGCATCATGCACAAACGCACGCTTGGCCGCTCCGGCCTGGACACCGCCCCGCTGGTCCTTGGCGGCAATGTCTTCGGCTGGACCGCCGATGAGGACACATCGTTCAAGCTGCTCGACCGGTTCGTCGAGCGTGGCTTCAACGCCATCGATACCGCCGATGTGTATTCGGCCTGGGCGCCGGGCCTGGCCGGTGGTGAGTCCGAGGCGGTGATGGGCCGCTGGCTGGCCAAACGCGGCCGTCGCGACGACGTGGTGATCATGACCAAGGTTGGCAGCCTGGAGGCGCGCAAGGGCCTGTCGGCGGACAACATCGCCGCCGCGGTTGAGGATTCGCTGCGCCGTCTGCAGACCGACTACCTGGATGTGTACTTCGCCCATATCGATGATGACAGCGTGCCGCTGGAAGAGACCCTGGGCGCGTTCTCCAAGCTGGTGGAAGCCGGCAAGGTCCGCGCGATCGGCGCATCCAACTATTCCGCCGACCGCCTGCGCGAGGCGCTGCAGGTTTCGGCCGACAAGGGACTCAAGCGCTACGAGATCATGCAGCCCGGCTACAACCTGTACGACCGTGCCGGCTTCGAGCAGGAGCTGGCCGCCCTGGCCCAGGGCGAGGAGCTGGGCGTGGTGAGCTATTTCTCGCTGGCCAGCGGGTTCCTGACCGGCAAGTACGCCAGCAGGGATGACCTCAAGGGCGCGGCCCGGGCCGGGTTCCTGGAGGGCTTTTTCGACGAGCGCGGCATGCAGCTGCTGGAGACCCTGCGCAAGGTCTCCGCGGACGTGGGTGGCACCCCCGCCCAGGTGTCGCTGGCCTGGCTGATGACCCGCCCCGGCGTGACTGCGCCGATCGCCAGCGCGACCAGCGTGGAGCAGCTGGACGACATCCTGGCCGCGGCCGAGGTGCGCCTGCCGCAGGAAGCGCTGGACGCGCTCGACCAGGCCAGCCGCTGATCCAGCCGTTCCGCCATCGGATATCTTCAATCCCGCATCCACGTGCCAGCCCGCGAGCGCCTGTCATCCAGGCGTCGCACAATGTCAGCAAGCCACAGGAGCCCCGT
>DXCY01000094.1 GCA_019115725.1 Candidatus Luteimonas excrementigallinarum | reverse complement strand
ACCCGCCCGGGCCGGGAGGCATCGATCCGGTCCAGCTCCTGGCGGACCCACTGCGACCAGCCGCCCGGAGCGGCGCCCAGGTCCACCACCGTCATGCCCGGCTTGAGCAGGCGATCGCGGGCCACCAGTTCCTCGAGCTTGTAGACCGCGCGCGAGCGCATGCCTTCCGCCTGCGCCTTCTTTACGAAGGGATCGGAAAAGTGTTCTTTCAGCCAACGCTGGCTGCTTTTACTGCGGGCCATGGGGAGGGGGATCCGGCGGGATGGGGCGGCGGAAGATCGCCGCTGTCATGATACCCTGCCGATCCCTGACCCATTGACGCGAACCCGTATGCCAGCCGCTCTGACCGCCGCCCAGATCCGTTTCCTCCGCGGCAAGGCCCACGACCTCCGGGCCATCCTCCAGGTCGGCGGTAAAGGCGTCAGCGACCCGGTCATCGCCGAACTGGACGGCGCGCTGGAACACCACGAACTGGTGAAGGTGAAGATCGCCGATGACGACCGCGAGCAGCGCGGCGCCATCGTTGCCCAGCTGACCGAGCGCAGCGGCGCGGCGCTGGTGCAGCAGATCGGCAAGGTGGCGGTGTTCTACCGGCCCAGCACCGGCAAGCGCCAGATCGTCCTGCCGCGGGCCTGACCCGGCCGCCGCGCATACGCACCCCGCAAAGCCCCCATGCAGCTGCACCTTGATCGCCCCGACTACGACTACTACCTGCGCAGCGCCGATGGCAGCTCCGCACTGGTCAACGAGCGCCGCCTGACCCGCAGCTTCGTGGTCGCGCCGGACGCGCTGATCGAGGACTGGCCGGTACGCGACGCCGGCTCGCTGGGCATGCCGGAACTGGAGCAGATCCTGGCCCTGTCACCGGCACTGGTGCTGCTCGGCACCGGCCCCCGCCAGGTGTTCCCTCCCGCACAGATCATGGCCGCGTGCCTGTCCCGCGGCATCGGCCTGGAAGCCATGGCCAACGACTCCGCCGCCCGCACCTATCACGTGCTGGCCGGCGAAGGCCGCCGCGTGGTGGCGGCGTTCATCCTCGACTGAGGCTCCTGCATGGCGGCCCGCGTGGGGTATCGGCCCGAGATCGACGGCCTGCGCGCCGTCGCGGTGATATCGGTCCTGCTGTTCCACCTTGATCCGCGCTGGCTCCCCGGCGGCTTCACCGGGGTGGATATCTTCCTGGTCATCTCCGGGTTCCTGATCACCCGCCAGATCGCCGAGGCGCGCCGACTGGGCCGATTCTCACTGCGGGATTTCTATCTGCGCAGGATCCGCCGCATTGCGCCGGCCTATTTCACCGTGACCCTGGCCACGCTGGCCGCCGCGTGCGTGCTCATGCTGCCACCGGACCTGGCCCATACCGGGCGCGCAGCGGCCTGGGCGGCACTGTCGGTTCCCAACGTTTTCTTCTGGCTGTATCTGGACACCGGGTACTTTGCCCAGGCCACCAATCAGGAGGTATTCCTGCACCTGTGGTCACTGGGAGTGGAAGAGCAGTTCTACCTGCTCTGGCCGCTGGCCCTGATCCTGTTGTTGCGCTGGCGGGCGGGACTGCTGCTCACCGCAATCGGGATCGGCTGTCTGGCGTCATTCGCACTGGCGGAGTGGGTAGCCGGCGTTGACCCTTCGTTCGCGTATTACATGCTGCCCACCCGTGCAGGAGAGCTGGGCCTGGGGGCATTGCTGGCGCTGGCGCCCCAGCCGGATGGGAAGCGGCAAGGCCCGATGCATTACGAAGTGCCGGCCCTGGCCGGAATCACGCTGATTTTTTCCGGTTTTTTCCTGCTGGACGGCCGCTCCACCTTCCCCGGTTTCAACGCGCTGCTGCCATGTCTGGGCGCCACATTGATCATCCTCGCCGACGGTCACCGCAGATGTGCGGTATTGGCTCCGTTACGCAGCCGACTGGCCGTCGCTATCGGCATCCTCTCCTATTCCATCTATCTGTGGCACTGGCCCGTGCTGGCTCTGGCCCGCTACTCGGGGCTGGCCATCGGGATCAAGGCTGCCCTGACCCTGACGCTGGTCATCCTCATCCTCGCCACGGCCGCCTATTGGCTGGTTGAAAGACCGGCGCGCCGGGTGCGCTGGCGCCCACGCAAGCAGTTCCTCGTGCTATTTGCCCTGCCCGCCTCACTGGTGCTGGCCATCAGCGCGGGACTGGGCGCCAACGAGGGGCGGCTGCCCGCGGCGCTGGGCGGCAACGCCAGCCTGACTGCGGAAAGGCTGCTTCTGGCCGATACCGCGCCCGCCTACGAGTTTCCGGACAACTGCCAGCTCTCGGAATTTGATTCCCGGGTGCTGGAGCGGCCCGGCTGCGTCCACGGGGCCAGCGGAGACGGTATCCGACCGCCCGATCTTCTCTGGGGCGACTCCCATGCTGCCCACTACATCGGCATCATTGGCAGTCTCGCCGATTCGCGCGGCCAGACAGTGCGCAATGCCTCGTTCTCAACCTGCCCTCCGGTCTGGGCCGAGGGTCGGCGTTATGGGCAGGGAATCTATCGTGACGGCTGTACGCAATTCCGGCAGCTGATCCAGTCCCGGGCCAGGCAGTACGGCACCCTCTACCTGGGAGCGCAGTGGAGCGTCCACCTGCAGTCAGCGGGCTTCGCCGCGGACTTTGAAGACACGCTGGACAAACTGGTCGGACTTGGCCACGAGGTGGTACTGCTGGCCGAGGTGCCCAGCTTCCCGGGCTTCGATCGCAACTGCGAAATCCGCAATCTCCGCTCCCGCCTTCTCGACTGCCGCACCCAGGCGGAACAGCGGGTTGAACGCCACGAAGCATCCCTTGCCTGGCTGCAGGATCTGGCGCGGGAACGACCAGGCGTTTCAGTTTTCGACATCAGCCCCGTGCTCTGTCCACAGGGCCGCTGCAGTCCCTATCTGGATGGCCGCCCTGTCTACTTCGACCAGACCCATCTGAGCATGCAGGGGAGCTGGCGGATCGGCAGCCGGGTGGTGGCGGGCTTCATTCTCGACTGATCGATGGCTGCGCGTCGGGGGCGTAGCCCCGACCTGCAGAAGTCACGCATGTGAGCAGGTCGACCCGACGCGGCCGACGCGGCCGACGCGGACTTCAGCGTTTGGGCAGGTAGGACAGCGGGTCGACCGGGCGGCCGTTATGCCGGATTTCGAAGTGCAGCATGTCGCGCGCGGCGCCGCTGCGGCCCATTTCCGCGATCTGCTGGCCGGTGCGCACGCGCTCACCCTCGTTCACCAGGCGGGCGCGGTTATGGCCGTAGGCCGACAGCCATTCGTCGTCGTGCTTGACGATGATCAGCTCGCCATAACCCACCAGGCCGGAACCGGAATAGACCACCACGCCGTCGCCTGCGGCCTTGACCGGCTGGCCACTGCTGCCGGCAATGCCGATGCCCTGGCGGGTCGGATCACCGGCGGCAAAGCGGTTGACCAGCTGCCCGTCGGCTGGCCAGCGCCAGGCCACCGAGCTGCGTACGGGCGGCGGCGCGGGCGTTGCCGCCGGCTGCCGGGTCGTGCTCGACTGGCCCGAAGGGCGCGTAGGCGTGGATGCGGTACGGGTCGGCGTGCGGCCATCGGACGGGTACAGGCGCAGCTGCTGGCCCGGGTAGATGGTGTACGGCGGGGCGATGTTGTTCCAGGTGGCCAGATCCAGCGGGCTGATGCCGTTGCTGGTGGCAATCCGGTACACGGTGTCGCCGCGCTTGACGGTCACCGTCTGCCCGGGGCGCGCGGTGGACGCCTGTGCGCCGCCTTCGCGGACCACCCGGCTGCTGCCACATGCGCTCAGCAGCACGCTCAAAGCCACCAGCACGATTGCCATCCTCATCAGTGAACTCCATCCTGCCCCACCCCGGGGCGCCTGCCAGACCGGCCGTGAAAAACATTCTGCCGCATGGGCAATGAAGGAATCCGATACATCAGTCCACCACCCCTGCCAGCAGCGGCACGAAGACCACCTGGGCGATCTCGCTGCGTTCCAGCGTGCCATCGGCCCGCTTGCGCAGTTTGACCAGCACCTGGGCATTGCCGCTTCCCACTGGCGCGACAAGCACGCCGCCCGGGGCCAGCTGCTCGGTCAGCGCGTCGACCAGGGCCGGCGCACCGGCAGTCACCAGGATGGCGTCGAACGGAGCGTGCTCGGGCCAGCCGATACGGCCATCGTCATGCCGGCTGCGCACGGTGAGCCCCAGCGAACGGAAGCGCTTGCGCGCCA
>DXCY01000093.1 GCA_019115725.1 Candidatus Luteimonas excrementigallinarum | reverse complement strand
GGGGTGTATATCGCCATGAACGGGCGCATCTGGGATCCGCGCAGCGTGCGCAAGAACGTGGCGGCCAACCGCTTCGAAGCCGCCGACTGAGCCCGCCGCTCAGCGCGGGCGCTGCGGCCCTGCCGGCAGCGCCTGCATCATTGTTTCCGCTTCCACGTACTGCACGTCCGGGTCCCGCGCCAGGGCCTGCAGCAGGCGCTGCGCGCCGTCCCGGTCCAGCGGCTCGGCGGTGGTGAACAGGTCGGCGCCCACGCCCAGCCGGCGCTGCCACTGCAGCCGCGGGAAGCGCTCTGCTCCCACGGCGGCCGGATAGCCCGCAGCCTCCAGCGTTGCCCGCGCCGCCTCCGGATCCCGTCCGGCAGCACTCTCCGGCCGGTATTTGATGATGAACCGCTGCCACGGCCCATCGCCGTCCAGCCCCACGATTGCCTGCATGCCCGCCTCCCGCGCTGCCGTCCCGCAGGATGCCGCGGCCAGCAGGAAGCAGGCCATTGCCACGACCGCAAGCCACCTGGCCATCGCCACCCTCCTCGTCTGTCCTGGCGGGCACCCCGGAGATTCCGGGATGCCCGCCGCCTACAGCCACGCCGGGATCAGATCCCTCAGTCGTGGCTGCCCGTCAAAGTGACACCGGAGTATGCGCCGTAACCACGTACCAGCACGTGATAGGTGCCACCCGCTGCCGTCGTTGAAGTGCAGGACTCGGCATTGCCGGCACGATAGGGCCGGCAATCGTAGGTCGAGGTGGTGGGCTGCGCATTGCGGCGCACGTACAGATCCGCATCACCGCTGCCACCGCTGATGCCGATGACCAGGTTGGGCGCGCCCGCCGGCACGGTGAACGTGTACCTGCGCTCGCTGGCCGCCCCGCCGGACAGGCCGGTCACCGGCACCCCGTTCTGCAGCTGGTTGCCGCCCCCGCCGCTGCCGGTCTGGTAGCTCCCGGTCAGGGTGACTCCGGAAAACGCGGAGTAGCCACGCAGCATCACGTGCCAGGTGCCCGCCTGGGGTGAGGGGAAGCTGCAGCTTTCACTGTTGCCTGCCCGGTAGGGCCTGCAGTCCCAGCTGGACGTCGTCGGCTGCGATCCGCGACGCACGTACAGGTCCACATCCCCGCTGCCGCCGCTGGTGGCGATCTGCAGGCTGGTGGCGCCCGCGGGCACATTGATGGTCCAGTACAGGGTGTTGCCGGCGCTGCCGGAGATGCCGCTGACCGGGGTGCCGTTCTGCAGCTCGCCCGCACCGGGATTGGGGTCCGGGTCGGGGCCCGGCGTTCCGCCGCCGCCCATGGCCGCCTGTACCGCGGCATGCGCGTCGACGATGCCCGATCCGCACCCGCCGGAGCAGGACCCCGGCAGTGGCCTGGCGGTGCTCTTGAGGATCGATTCCACCTGGGCCGGCGCCAGCGGCGTGGACGCCACCGACTGCATCAGCGCCACCACGCCGGCCACGTGCGGGGCAGCCATGGAGGTGCCGTTGTAGGAGGCATAGCTCTCGCTGCCCGGGGTGGTGCTGCCGCTGTTGAGCGTGGACATGATGCCCACGCCCGGCGCCGACACATCGATCCCGGTGCCGTAGTTGGAGAAGCTGGCGCGCGAGCCGTTCTGGTCGGTCGCGGCAACGGCAATCACGTTGGCGCAGTTGGCCGGGGTGAAGCCGGACACGTTCGCATTGCTGTTGCCGGCGGCCACCACCACGGTGGTACCGCGCGATACCGCGCCGTTGATGGCGTTCTGGGTGGTATTGCCGCAGGCCCCGGATCCGCCCAGGCTGAGGTTGATGACCTCGGCGGGGTTCTGGTTGGCCGGCACGCCGGGAACGGATCCGCCCGAGGCCCACACGATCCCGTCGGCGATATCCGAGGTATAGCCGCCCCCACGGCCCAGCACGCGCACGTGCGAGACCTGGGCATCGAACGCCGTTCCCGCCACGCCCACGCCGTTGTTGGTGACCGCCGCCACCGTGCCGGCAACGTGGGTGCCGTGCCAGCTGGACGGATCGCCGTTGTAGAAATCACCGGGATCGGCCGGGTTGGAATCGCGCCCGTTGCCATCGCCGCCCACGCTGGCATCGCTGATCATGTCGTAGCCGGCGATGGTGTTGGCGTTGAGGTCGCTGTGGCTGGTGCTGCCGGTATCCAGCACCGCCACCACCACGCCGGCCCCGGTGGCCAGGTCCCAGGCCTGGTTGGCGCGGATGCCGGCGTTGGCGTTGGAATATCCCCACTGCTGGCTGTAGCGGGGGTCATTGGGGGTCAGCGCATGCTGCAGCAGCTGGTCAACCTCCACGTACTCCACCGCGGGATCCGCGGCGATCTGGCGCATCAGCACGCCGGCTTCCACCCGGTCAAGCTTGCGCGGGATGCGGATCACGTCGGCACCGGTGGCCATGCGCCGCAGGTGCTCCACTTTCAGCACGCCGCCGCTGCGGGTCGCGCTGGCGGCGGAATCCAGGGCGCTGCGCAGTGCGGCCCGGTCGGAAAACTGGCGGCTGTCCTCGCGGTATTTGACGATGAACCGGTCGTGCCCGTCGGCGGACTGCAAGCCGCTGAGCTGGACCCGCTCGGAAGCCGTCGCGGCGGCGAGAGGCGACAGGACGAGTGCCACCATGGCCGCGATCGCACGCGGACGCAGGCGGTGAAGGGAGGTGTTGGACATGTGTGGTACCCCGATGCTGGACTGTGACGTCATGAGACGGACACGGAGCGAAGCGCGGGTGGGGGTACAGCGGACATCCTGACCGCGCAGCGTCCCGACAGGACGCGGGCCGATGGCTGCGCCCGCAGGTCGACGCTAGGCCAGGCCAGCAACGGTCACAAGCGCAAAACAGGGCGCCAGCGCAGTCCGATCATGACTTTAGTCACAAATCCGCAATCCGGGGTGGAACAACGCGATGAGGCGGCGCTCCAGGGCGCGGCCTGGGGCGGATTCCCGCGTTCAGAACATGCCGGTCTGCAGGCGCGCGGCCTCGGACATCATGCTGGCATTCCACGGCGGGTCGAACACCAGCTCGACATCCGCTTCGCGCACGGTGGGGATGATCTCCAGGCGGTGGCGCACATCGTCCACGATGATGTCGCCCATGCCGCAGCCGGGCGCGGTCAGGGTCATCCTGATGCCCACCGTACGCCCGCCCTCCCCGTCAGCCTGCACCGTGGCTTCGTACACCAGGCCGAGATCGACGATGTTGATCGGGATCTCGGGGTCGAAACAGGTGCGCAGCTGCTGCCACACCAGCTTTTCCACCTCGGCCTCATCCGCGCCCTCGGGCAGTTCGATCGGCGGTGGCACTTCCTTGCCGATGGCATCCGCGTCGACGCCGGCAATGCGGAACAGGTTGCCTTCGACAAACACGGTGTAGCTGCCGCCCAGGGCCTGGGTGATGTAGCCGGCACTGCCCGCGGGCAGGGTCACGGAATCGCCCTGGGGGACCAGGACGGCGGGGCAATCGCGCTCGAAGCGGACGGGTTCGCTGGTTCGGGAATACATGGACCGATCAATGGGGACAGTGCGGCGCACTCACAAGGTGCATTGTATCGCTGCAGCCGCGGAGCGGTATGCTGTCGCGCCCCGGGAACCCCAGCCATTCATGACATCCAGGCCCGCATCGCCCTTGCACTGGTCCACCCTGCTGCTGTTGCTGCTCGGCATTGCCGGATGCGCCGCGCTGTGGGTGCTGGTGTCCATGGCCACCGTTGGCACGGCCAGCTGGATGGCGGTGGTGGCAGCCCTGGACGCCGCGCTGCTGCTGCGGCTGGGGCGCGTCCGTTCCGGCCCGCTGCGCGCCGTCTGGGGCGTGCTGGCCACCGCCGCATGCATCGCGCTGTCGGTCTGGGTGGTGGTGGCCGGGCTGCTCGGCCGCATGCTGGGCCTGACCCCGTGGGAGGCCGCGCTCAAACTGGGCCCGCAGCACGCCTGGGTACTGGCCCAGACCGCGCACAGTGCCGCCGACCTGGCGTGGCTGGCCGCGGGCCTGGTGATCGCGGCCGTGCTGTCGCGGTGAGCCCCGGGCGGGCTCAGTGCCCGCCGTCCAGCGCCTTCAGTTCGCTGACCAGGGCATTGGCCATGTCCGCGCCGTCGCCGTAGAGCATGCGGGTGTTGTCGGCGTAGAACAGCGCGTTCTCGATCCCGGCAAAGCCAGTGCCCTTGCCGCGCTTGATCACGATGGTGTTCTTCGAATCCACCACGTCCAGGATCGGCATGCCGTAGATCGGGCTGGCCGGGTCGGTTTTGGCCACCGGGTTGACCACATCGTTGGCGCCGATCACCAACGATACGTCGGTATTCTTGAACTCGGGGTTGATGTCGTCCATGTCGACGATCAGGTCGTAAGGCACGCCGGCCTCGGCCAGCAGCACGTTCATGTGGCCCGGCATGCGCCCGGCCACCGGGTGGATGGCGAACTTCACCTTCACCCCGCGCTCGATCAGGCGCTGGCTGAGCTCCCAGATCTTGTGCTGGGCCTGGGCCACGGCCATACCGTAGCCGGGCACGATCACCACCCGCTCGGCGTAGGCCATCATCGCCGCGACATCGCCGGCCTCGATCGGCTTCTGGCTGCCCGCGATCTCCTGGGCCTCACCACCGCCGCCGAAGTTGGAGAACAGCACGCTCTTGATCGAGCGGTTCATCGCCTTGGCCATCAGCCGGGTCAGCAGGATGCCGGCCGCGCCGACCATCATGCCGGCGATGATCAGTGCCTCGTTGCCGAGCACGTAGCCCTCGAAGGCCACTGCCAGGCCAGTCAGGGCGTTGTACAGCGAGATCACAACCGGCATGTCGGCGCCGCCGATGGGCAGCGTCATCAGCACGCCCAGCGCCAGCGCCACCAGGAAGAAGCCGATGATCCACGGCACCCCGAGCGTCCACATGGTCAGCCCGCCAAGCACGATGGCCGCGGCGAGCACCAGGAAGTTGAACACCTGCATGCCCGGGAACGCGTAGCGCTTGTCCATGCGCCCGTCGAGCTTGGCCCAGGCGATCAGCGAGCCCGACAGCGCCACCGCGCCGATCAGCGCGCCGGTCACCGCCAACAGCGGCGCCACCCCGGCCGGCGTGGCGCCCGCATCGGACCAGCGCAGCAGCTCCACCGCACCGATGGCGGCCGCGGAACCGCCGCCCAGGCCGTTGTACATGGCCACCATCTGCGGCATGTCGGTGATCGGCACCTTCTTGCCCGACCACCAGGCCAGCGCCCCGCCCACCGCAATGGCGACCAGGATCAGGGCAATGTTCTCCAGCCCCGGCAGCAGGAACGTGGCCACGGTGGCGATCAGCATGCCCAGCCCGGCCCACTGGATGCCGCTGCGCGCGGTCCGCGGCGAGGCCATGCGCTGCAGCCCGAGCAGGAACAGCGTGGCAGCCGCCAGGTAGCTGACCTTCACCATCAGCGACAGGATCTCCGGCCCGGTCCAGGTCATGCCCCGCCCTCCTTGCCGTCAGTCCCGGGTTTGCGGCTGGTCTTGAACATTTCCAGCATCCGCTCGGTGACCACGTAGCCTCCGGCGGCGTTGCCCGCGCCCATCACCACCGCCACGAAGCCGATGACCTTCTCCAGCGTGGTATCCGCGTGCCCCAGCACCACCATCGCGCCGATCAGCACCGCGCCGTGGATGAAGTTGGACCCGGACATCAGCGGCGTGTGCAGGATCACCGGCACCCGGGAAATGATCACGTGGCCGGCAATTGCCGCCAGCATGAAGATGTAAAGCGCCACGAAACCATCACTCATGCCCACTCCCCTGCCGGAACTTTGAGGTCGTTCCGCATCATAACCGCACATGAACATTGCGCCAGCAGGTCAACCGTTGGCGCATCCGCGCGTTGTCAATGGCAGGCCCGATGGACAAATGGACCGGTCAACCGGATGGACGGCAATCTCGCCAGACAACTCGACTGCGCAGGCACGGACTCCGGCGAACCGGGCGTGGCCGCAGGGCACCCGGCAGCGCGGCGTAGCGGTAAGCTGGGCCTGGTGAGCAACCCGGCCCCCAGCACCCGCCCTTCCGTCCCCACTCCGGCCACCAGGCAGGCGTCGGAGCCTGTGGAACAGACCCTGGACGCCTTCTTCGCCGGCGTGCGGGCACGCGCCTTCCGCTTCGCCGAGATCGGTCTGCGCAGCCGCGACGATGCGCTGGACGCGGTGCAGGACGCCATGACCCGGATGCTCGGCTACCGCGAGCGCCCCAGCGACGAGTGGCCAACCCTGTTCTGGACCATCCTGCGCAGCCGGATCATCGATATCCAGCGCCGGCGCACGTTTCGCCTGGGCTGGATGACCAGCGCCGAGGACCGCGAGGGGGAAGGCCCGGAGTGGGCCGATGACGGGCCGGATCCGTCCCGGGCGCACGACGGCCGGGAGGCCTGGACCAGCGTGGTCAAGGCGCTGCGCGACCTGCCCCGCCGGCAGCGCGAGGCCTTCACCCTGCGCGTACTGGAAGAAATGGACGTGGCCACCACCGCGCAGATCATGGGCTGCAGCGAAGGATCGGTGAAAACACATCTGTCGCGTGCGCGCGGCGCACTGCAAAAGAAACTGGAGGAATTCCAATGACCCGCGACAATCGCGATATCCGCGACCGGCAGCCCATCGACCAGCTCGCCCGGGCATTGCACGCCCGGGCGGTGGAGCGGGTGCCCGCCCGGACGCTGGCCCGGCTGCAGCCCCGCCCCCAGGGCGGGCGCCAGGGAACGCGCGTCCGGCCGGAACGGACCCTGCCCGGCTGGTTCGCCCGCCCGGCCGGCTGGGGGCTGGCTACGGCCTGCGCCGCGGTGTTCGTATTCGCGGCCGGCATGTACGTGCTGGTGGCTCCGGACGCGCTGGATCCGCAGCCGTTCCCGGCTGACGCCATGGCCGTCGCCAATGCCGGCCTGCCCGCGACACCCGCCCTCGACCCCTATGACGATCCCCTGAGCACGTTCGAAGAGGATCCCGACCTGTTTGTCTGGCTGGCCTCCGAAGCCCAGCCGGTGGCGATGGAGTAGACCCATGCGTATCCCCCCCCTTGCCGTGGCACTCGCCCTGATGCTGGCCGGCCTGTCCGGCCCGGCCCTGGCGCAAACCACCGCACCCCAGCTCCCCGAATGGGACCAGCTCAGCGGCCAGCAGCGCGAAGCCCTGATCGCCACCGTGCGTGACCGCTGGAACGACGCGCCCGAACAGCGCGCGCGCATGCTGCGCCACGCCGAACGCTGGCAGCAGATGTCCCCGGAGGAACGCCAGCGCGCCCATCACGGGATGAAACGCTGGCGCGACATGAGCCCGGAAAAGCGCGAGGAGGCCCGCGCCCTCTACCAGCGGATGCGCACGATGCCGGAACAGGAACGCCGCGCCCTGCACGAGCGCTGGAAGGAAATGACCCCCGATCAGCGCCGTGACTGGCTGGAACAGAACCCGCCCCGCCGCTGATTGACCGCTCCTACGCGGCAGGCCTGGGGGGCCAGACGGTGTTGGCCAGCAGCTCGTCGTCCCAGTCGAAGGCGAGCGCGCCGTCGGTGATCAGCAGCTGCACGAAATTGAACACGTTGCGCGCGTACATTTCGCTGGCGTGCTGGGCGCCCTCGCTGGCCAGATTCAGGGGGCCGGCCACCGTCACCCCATCATGGACCACGGTGTCGCCCGGGCGGGTGAGCTCGCAGTTGCCGCCGGATTCGGCCGCCAGGTCCATCACCACCGTCCCGGGCTTCATGCCCTGGACCATCTGCGCGGTGATGATCTTCGGCGCCGGCCGCCCAGGCACCGCTGCGGTGCATACGATCACATCGATATTCTTCAGGTGCTCGCCCAGGCGCCGCTGCTGTTCGGCACTCTCCTCGGCACTGAGCTGGCGCGCATAGCCGCCTTCACCCGCCGCGCTGACGCCCAGGTCAAGAAAACGCCCACCCAGTGATTCGATCTGCTCGCGGGTTTCCGGGCGCACGTCGAAGCCCTCCACCTGGGCGCCCAGCCGGCGTGCGGTAGCGATCGCCTGCAGGCCGGCCACCCCGGCGCCGATCACCAGCACCTTCGACGGCCGGATGGTGCCCGCCGCCGTGGTGAGCATGGGGAAGAAGCGCGGCGCCAGCCACGCGGCGGCAAGCACTGCCTTGTAGCCGGCCATGCCGGCCTGGGAACTCAGCACATCCATGGCCTGGGCACGGGTGGTGCGCGGCAGGCGCTCGAGCGGGAAAGCAACCACGCCGCGCGCGGCCAGCGCATCGGCCCGGGCCGGGTCGGCCTGCGGCTGCAGGATGCCCACCAGTACCGCGCCCTGCTTCAGCCCGGCAAGCGCCTCCGCTGCCGGGGGCTGCACGCACAGCACCAGGTCGGCATCGGCCACGGCCGCCGCGGCGGAGTCCACCAGCGTGGCGCCCGCATCGGCATAGGCCTGGTCGGGGAAGTGAGCGCCGGCACCGGCTCCCCGCTCCACCTGCAGGCGTGCCCCCTGCGCAACGAGCTTGCGACAGGTTTCAGGAGTGATGGCAACGCGCCGCTCCCCCTGGACCGTCTCACCTGCGATACCGATATTCAGCGCCATCTCCGCCTCCCTGTCCTTCATCACGCATCCTAGCGCGAATCAGCCGGCCGCCGGACCGGCAAGCACCGCCTCGATGTGGCGCAGCGCGGCTTCCACCGGGCCTTCCACCGGGCGCGGCAGCAGATGGCCATCGGCCAGCATGCGGGTCAGTTCGGATGCGGGCAGCAACAATTCACGGGTGCCCTGCGGGGCTACCAGCAGGACCGCACCGGTCAGCGGGCTGCGCCAGGCCAGACGCAACCGCAGCGGCGGCTCGCCCGGGGTCATCCGCACCAGGCCGGTGCCCGGTGGAAGCTGCTCCATCGTGGATCCGGCCCCGGATGCCGCGCCTTCGGCCAGCGCCGGGGCCAGTGGCGTGAAGTCATGCTGCTGGCGCGGCGCGTCCGGGCGGGCCAGACCCGTCACCAGCGTCGCCACCTGCCCGGCAGCCTCCGCCGGACCCATGCCAAAGGCGCCGTAGCAGTCCAGCAGCGCCTGCTGCAGTTCCAGCAGGCTGGCGGCCACCTGGGCGCCCTGCGCCTGGGCGGCAAGGGTGTCCAGCTGCACCAGACCGTCGCCGAGCGCCAGGGCGGCGGCATAGCGCTCCGATTCCGGGCCGCTCCGAAGCCACGCCTGCACCAGCGACTGGCGCCAGTATTCGTCAAGGAAGGCGGCCACGGCCGGTAGCAACGACCGGGCCTGCAGGCGCGAAGCCAGTTCACGATCCGCCTGCTGGCGCGCAGCCTCCAGCCGCTCCCGTCCCTCCGCCGTCTGCCAAGCCCGCCGCTCGCTGACCGCGGCGCGACGCTGCAGGGGCTCCAGCGCAGCCTCCAGCCGCGCCAGCACCTGCGCGGCCGCGCGGCCATCCCCATGGTCAGCAGCAACCAGCTCATTCGCCGCCTGGTCGGCGAGGTCGTGCAGGGCTGTCTCGTGCTCACCCGAACGGGCGTTGGCGTCCCACAGCTCCACCAGCAAAGAGAGCAGCCGCATCGCGGCAGGCTGCGGGTCGGCTTCAAACAGGGCCGGATCGGCCAGGGCCCGTTGCAGGCAAGGCAAGGCCAGCCTGGCCAGTGATTCCTGTGCAGCCGGTGAGAGCTGGTGACGTGCAGCAAGCTGGTCGAACAACCGGCCGACCAGTTCGATCGCATCCTCCTGGGCTGCCGAAGGCACCGCGGTGGCGCGATCAATGCCGATGCTGCCGGCGACCCGTTCCAGTCCACTGCGGATTGTCCGCGGGTATCCGGTCGCCGGATCCACCGCGAACGCCGGCTCGCCCTGCAGCAGCGACAGCACGGCGAGGAATTCCTCAGGCTTCATGCTGCGCACGGCGGTGTGCTCCGGCGCGCGCGCTTCGCGCAGCAAGCGAAGGCGATGCCTGAGCGCATTGCCGCGCACCGCGTCCGTGGCCACCGGCGCTGCGGCAGCGGATCCGGCAGCCTGGCTGCCCGCCTCCGGCGCCCGTCTTTCCGCGGCATCCCACCCCAGCGCCGGCTCCCCGGGCCGGGCGCTGACCATGGTGGCCGCAAGCGTGGCGTAATCTCCGGCCCCGGGCAGCGCGTGGCCCGCATCGGACAGCTGGCGGTTGCACCACGCATAGACCTCGACCAGGCGCTCGCCGGCGCGGCGCTCGAAATGCCGCAGCAGTGCGCCGCGCAGCCGGAGCCCGCAATCGGCCGGGGTAAAGGCGTGCAGAAAGCTGTCTACCAGGTGCTGCGGGGAAAACGGGTTGGCGGGGCGGACCTTGCCGCCCATCATCGCGGCCAGCGACCACAGCCGGCTGTCGATGGTGTCCAGCACGTCGACGTGGCGATGTTCCAGCGCCTCCACCACAGGCTGTCCGATCAGCTGCGCCTGCAGTTCCGCATCCGAAACCAGACTGAAGGCGTCGTGCATTTCCACCCGCGGTGGGTCTGGCCAGCTGACCAGGGCGCGGTGGAAATGCGACCGCCAGCGGCGCTCGTAGGCAATGATCTGGCCGGCGATGATGTTCAGGTTGGCCAGGTCTTCCGGGCCGTCATGGAGAGGTGCCTCGCCCTGCAGACGCGAGGACAGCGCGGCCTTTTCAGCCTGCACGCAGACCAGCAGCAGCGGCACCAGCTGGGCCACGACCCCCGCCTCCAGCGAGTCCAGCAGCTGGGCATGCACACTGTCCGGCCCATCACTGCGTCTGTCCCTGCCCGGCTGGCGACCGACCATGGCATCCCTTTCCACTGATTCACTCCGCTATCCGTTCCACGGACACAGCAGTCCGTGACAGGCATCTCATTTTACGCGACGTGCGTGTAAGGAAGGGGGCGGGCGACCGCGCAGCGCAATCAGTCGTCGTTGACGGCCCGAAGCGGCGGCGCGGGCGGCTGGTTCAGGCGCTGCCAGAGCTGCTTCATCGCCTCGTCGAAAGGCGCGTCCACCGAGCGCACCACTGCCCGGCCGTTGGCCACCAGCACCGCCAGTTCCTCGGGCGAGACCACCATCTGGCGCACGCCGCGGCGGTTGACGATCAGGAAGCGCGAGGTGAGCGGGCTGATCCATGCAATCCGCGCGGCCGATTCACGCCCATGGCGATCCACCAGCCGCAGGCCCTGCCCAACCCGGAGGCGGCGCATGCGTGCAGCCACCGCCGGGTCGTGCTGCACGCTGTCGAGCCCACCTGCCAGACGCAGGGGGATCCCGCCCTCTTCGTCGCCGGCCTCATCCACGGATTCGCCCTGGGGCGCATGCACCGCACGCGGCGTGTCGGGCATGGCCAGCGCGGAAATGATGCGCGCCACCGCTTCCCGGGCTGCTCCGGCATCCAGCCCGCAGCTGGTGTAGCACTCGCCCAGCCCTGCCTGCAGCGCCAGCAGCTGGTCTGCCACGGCGGCGCCGCGGACCTGGGCGGCATCGGCATCCACCTGCACCATGGCGTCACCCAGGCCGATGGCACGGCGATGGCGCTCGGAATCCGGGCCCTCGCGCAGCCAGGTCTGGGTCAGATAGTGGCGCCAGTGGTCATCGATGAAATGGGCGATGGGCTGGGTCAGCGGGCGACCGGCCAGGCGCGAAGCCACCAGGCTGTCGGCATTGCGTCGCGCGGCCTGCAGCCGCTCGCGGCCGTGGATGGCTTCGGCCACGCGTTTTTCCGCCACGCCGGAGCGGCGGCGCTGCTGATCGAGCTGGTCGCGCAGCTCGCTCGCGGCCAGTTCGAAGATCGCCTGGTCGTCGCCATACTCCTCCACCACCCGGTCCACCGCGTGCTCGGCCCGGTCCAGGGTTTCCCGGTCCTGCGGGCTCTGTCCGGCGTTGCCGTCACAGGCCTCGGTCAGGGCGTCCAGCAGGCGCCGGGCCGGATGGCTGCGGCGGTTGAACATGGAATCGTCGGTCAGCGCCACCTTCACGTAGGGCACCACCAGCCGCCCGTACATCGACTGGGCCCGACGCAGCAGGTCGTTGGCCTCGCACAGCGACTGGAACAGGATACCCACCAGGTCGATCGCGTCCTCTTCGTCGGCCGCGAACCGGGTGGTCCCGGGGTCGAACCCGAGCTGGCGCACGCCGCCCAGGATCTCGGCGCGGATCACATCGGCCAGCGCGCGCTTGTCTTCGCCGGCCAGCACCCGCGCATAGGGCGCGGGATCCTCGCCCTGCAGCAGCGAGGCCACGCTGAGCATGTCTTCGGTGTCCAGCACCTGGCGCGCGGCTTCCGCAGCGGCCTCGGCCACTGCCCCGGCTTCGTCCGCCACGCTGTCGCCGTCCTCGGCCGGCACCGCGTGCAAACCGCCGCTGGCACGCCAGGCGCGCAGCTGCTCGCGCACGATATCGCGGTAACGCAGCGGCTGGCCGGCTTCGGGCGCGCCTCCGGGCGGGAGGAAACCCGCCCCTCCCACAGTCCCGGCTCCCACCATCCCGGCAATGCCACCACCGGACTGGCCCTCGCGACCGGCCGCGGCAATGGATTCCACCACCCCGCCTTCGGGCACCCAGGCGCCGGGCGCTTCCGCCACCTGGGAACCCTGTCCCTGACCACTGCCACTGCGCCCAAACGGATAGCTGCGCGCCGACTGCGTGGACGCGCCCTGGCCGCCGTACTCGGCTTCGGCCAGGGTGCGGTTGGCCATCACATAGACCTCGCCCAGCACCTTGGGCAGGCGCTTGTCGAACTGCTGGAACACCATGGTCCGCAGCCCGGGGGTCAGATCGTCCTCGTCGAACAGCTCGACGAAGGCCGAAACCGCCACCTCGGGGCGCAGCGGGTTGCGAGGCTGCCCCTCAATGCCAATGCTCGCCGCCAGTGCTTCCAGCCGTTCATCCAGCTGCGCCAGCGGATGCAGGAACTGGTGCTCGAGCAGCTCCACGATCTGCTGCCCGGCCAGATGGGTTTCCAGCTCGCCCTCGGACATCAGCTCCAGGGCCTGGTCGCGCTCGGGCTCGGCGGAGGGCTCGCGCCAGAACTCGAACGCCGCCTCGATCGCTTCGCGGTAGCGCGTGGCCAGCTCCAGCGCGCGGTGGCTGAGCGCCACGACCGCCACCCGGTCTTCCTGCGCCGCGCTGAAGTTGTGCCCGGCCAACGCCGCCAGCCGGGCCTGCTCCTCGATCGCGCTCCAGAATCCGGACAGCACGCCCACCAGTTCAGTCACCGCCTCACGCTTGAGACGCTCGAGGATCCGCTCGGCATCCCGGCTTCCGGAAGATGCGGTGCGCAGGTGTGGTCTGTCGGCGATGTCGTCTCTGGACGGCATTCGGGTCACAATCAGGGGGAAAGGCACGGTCTGCGTGCCGCAGTTGTATACCATCCTGAATGAATAACCCCGAGTCTGTGAACCCTGTCCCAGATGGCGCCGATCACGCGCGCAAACTGCTCGAAACGCGCCGTTCCGTCCCCGCGCGGCAGCTGGCCGCCCCGGGCCCGGACCGCAGCACCCTGCTGCGGATGCTGACCGCCGCGGTACGCGTGCCCGACCACGGTCGTCGCGAGCCCTTCCGCTTCATCACCATCGAGGGCCCGGCCCGCGTGGCGCTGGGGAACCAGCTGGCCGATATCGCCCTGGCCACCAATCCCGACGCCGCCCCGGCCACAATCGAGAAGGACCGCAAACGCTTCTGCCACGCACCGCTGGTGGTTGCGGTGGTGGCGGTACTGGACGAGGAGGACACCCGCATTCCGGCCCAGGAGCGCCTGCTGACCGCGGGCTGCGTGTGCTTCTCGCTGCTGCTGGCCGCGCAGGCCGAAGGCTTCGGTGCCCAGTGGCTCACCGGGTGGCCGGCCTACGACGACGGGGTCTGCACCACCCTGGGACTGACGGCGCAGGAGCGGATCGCCGGCTTCATCCACATCGGCACGCCCACCCAGGACGCACCCGAGCGCGAGCGGCCCGACCCGGCCGATCTGCTCACCGCCTGGCAGCCGTGACCGCAGGCATCCCCGCCCACCCGCCGCTGCACCTGGTGGACGCCAGCCTGTACGTATTCCGGGCCTGGCATTCGATGCCCGACGAGGTCCACGACACCGACGGCTGGCCGATCAATGCGGTGCACGGGTTCGCCCGCTTCCTGCTGGAACTGCTGGAACGCGAGCGCCCGCGGCACATCGTGATCGCCTTCGACGATGCGCTGGACAGCTGTTTCCGCAACACGCTCTATCCGGCCTACAAGGCCAACCGGCCGCCGGCCCCGGACACGCTCAAGCGCCAGTTCGCCTACTGCCGGGCGTTGTGCATGGTGCTGGGACTGAACACCCTGGGTCACGCCGAGTACGAGGCCGACGACCTGATCGGCAGCGCCCTGCAGCAGGGCCGCGCGCTTGGCCATCGCGGCGTGATCGTTTCTGCCGACAAGGATCTGTCGCAACTGCTGCAGCCGGGCGACCAGCAGTGGGATTTTGCCCGCGGAATGCGCTGGGGGCCGGACGGGGTCCACGCCCGCCACGGGGTGCACGCCGGGCAAATTGCGGATTACCTGGCGCTGAGCGGCGACAGCGTCGACAACATTCCCGGCGTTCCCGGCGTGGGCGCGCGCACGGCGGCGGCCCTGCTGGCGCACTTCGGCACCTTGGACGCGGTGCTGGAGCGGACCGATGAAATCCCGTTCCTGCGCCTGCGCGGCGCGGCGCGGGTGGCCGAACGGCTGCGTGCGCACCGCGAAGAAGCCCTGCTGTACCGGCAGCTGGCCACGATCGCCTGCGATGCCCCGCTGGGCGACGCCGTGGCGCCCTTCCCGCGCGGCCGGGCTGAGCCCGATGCACTGCACGCGTTCTGCGAGGCCATGGACTTCGGCCCCCTCACCCGGCGCCGCCTGCACGAGGCCGCGAACCTTCCCTTCACCCCGGTCACGGAGACCCGGCCATGAGCGACTCCCCCACCCCGGACACCGAACTGCTGCACGCGGGCAAATGGCTGCGCCTGGTCAAGCGCGGCCGCTGGGAATGGTGCGAACGCACCCACAGCGCCCAGGGCCTGGCCGTACAGGTCATCGCCGTCACCCCGGATGACCGGGTGCTGTTTGTCGAGCAGCATCGCGAGGCACTGGGCCGCAAGGCGATTGAAATGCCGGCCGGCCTGGTAGGCGACGACCACGACGAAGACACGATCGAAGCGGCCGCCCACCGCGAGCTGGTGGAGGAAACCGGCTGGGCAGCGGACCGCATCGAGGTGCTGGTGGGCGGGCCCACCACCGCCGGCATGAGCAACGAACGGATCGTGATGGTGCGCGCCCGCGACCTGCGCCAGGTGGGCCCGGGCGGCGGGGTGGGTGGCGAAGACATCATCGTGCACGCGATCCCGCGGGCCGACGCCCCGGCGTGGCTGATGGCCAGGCACGCCGAAGGCTATGAGCTGGACCTCAAGCTCTGGGCCGGGCTGTGGATGATCGACCGCAATCCGGACGGAAGCCCGGTCTGAGCCGGTCGGGCTCCCCGGGCTTTACTCCGCGAACCGGTCGGTGGCCTGCACCAGCGCGTCGGTATTCTCCGCTTCGAAGGCCGAATGCCCCGAAGCCGGGGTGATCGCCAGTTCGGCCTTCGGCCAGGCCTTGTGCAGATCCCAGGCATTGGTGACCGGGCACACCACGTCATAGCGGCCGTGCACGATGACGCCCGGGATATCCACCATCCGGTACACATCGCGCAGGATCTGGCCGTCCACCTCGAAGAAACCACGATTGTGGAAGTAGTGGTTCTCGATGCGGGCAAAGGCCAGCGCGAAGTCGGGATCGCCGTGGCCGCTGACGAAATCCGGATCCTGATGGAGGAAGGAGGTCGACGCCTCCCACACGCTCCAGGCCTGTGCCGCAGCCAGCCGCGTGGCGGCATCGTCGCTGGTCAGGCGGCGGTTGTAGGCGGCAATGAAATCCTCGCGCTCATCGGCGGGAATCGCGGCTTCGTACTGTTCCCAGGCTTCCGGAAACAGGCGTGAGGCGCCCTGCTGGTAGAACCACTCCACCTCCCAGCGCCGCAGCATGAAGATGCCGCGCAGCACCAGCTCACGCACCCGGCGCGGATGCTGCTGGGCATAGGCCAGCGCCAGCGTCGAACCCCAGGAACCACCGAACACCTGCCAGGCTTCGATGCCCAGGTGCTCGCGCAGCGCTTCGATATCGTCCACCAGGTGCCAGGTGGTGTTGTCGATCAGCTCCGCGTTCGGCGTGGAGCGGCCCGCGCCGCGCTGATCGAACAGGATGATCCGGTACCTGGCCGGGTCGTGGAAACGGCGCATCTTGGCGCTGGCCCCGCTGCCCGGCCCCCCGTGCAGCAGCACCACCGGCTTGCCCTTGGGATTGCCGCACTGCTCGTAGTACAGGGTGTGGCGCCCGTCCACCGGCAGCGTGCCGCTGTCGTAGGGTTCGATTTCCGGATACAGCGTGCGCATCAGCGCCTCCGCAGAGTTTTTTCCTGCGGCGGAGTCTAGCAGCCGGTCAGGCGCCTTCCTCCGCCTGCGGCATCCGGCCCAGGGTCACCCGGTCGCGGTTTTCCAGGTCCTGCGCCGTTTCCACCGCGTCAAGCCCCACCGCTGCCAGCAGCCCGCGCGCCGCCGGGCCCTGGTCATAGCCGTGCTCCACCAGCAGCCATCCGCCGGGACGCAGCCGCCCGGACGCACCGGCGGCAATGATCCGCAGCGCGTCCAGACCGTCCTGCCCCGAGGCCAGCGCTGCCTCCGGCTCGAACCGCAGGTCCCCGCGCGCCAGATGCGCATCGCCGGCGGCGATATAGGGCGGATTGGAAACGATCAGGTCGAACTGTCCCGGCCCGGCGGCCGCGTACCAGTCGCCCTCGGCAAACGCCACGTTGGCCAGCCCGTATGCGCCGGCATTGGCCCGGGCCACGGCCAGCGCCCCCGCACTGCGGTCCGTGGCCAGCACCCGGGCGCGGGGCCGCTCGCTGGCCAGCGCCAGGGCAACGGCGCCGCTGCCGGTGCCCAGATCCAGCACCCGCGGCTGCCCTTCGACCGGCAGCCGTTCCAGCGCCAGTTCCACCAGGCGTTCGGTCTCCGGGCGCGGAATCAGCGTATCGGGCGTGACTGCCAGATCCAGGGTCCAGAATCCGCGCCGGCCGATGAGATAGGCCACCGGCTCTCCAGCGGCACGTCGCTGCACCAGCTGCAGGAACCGCTCAGCCTTCTCCTGCGCCACCGGCTCATCGGCATGGGCGTACAGCCAGGACGCGGAGCGCTGCAATGCATGGCCCAGCAAAAGGGCGGCGTCCTCGGCAGCAATGCGCGTGCGGGCCTGGCGCAGCAGCCAGTCGGGGCGCGCGGAATCAATCTCATTCATTGGCAGATCCTATGATTCCGCGGCGTTGCGGGCAAAAAAGAAGGCGGCCGAAGCCGCCTTCCGGGTGTCCGTACCGCGCGTGGGAGGGAGTACGTGATACGGAACCACAATCAGGCCGGAACCTGACCCAGATCATTATGGTGCAACGCACCAACCGCGACAATAGCCGTGCGATAGACAGGTCTCGATAGGCAGAGCCTATTGCATATATAGAGTCAATCGATTTTACATATCGATTCACCCTCCCTATCATTGTCCGCAGTTGCCGGCTCACCCCGGCCTGCTCCCCCTCTCCAACCGTAAACAAGAGGATTCCATGTCCCTGATCAACACCGAAGTCCAGCCGTTCAAGACCACTGCCTACCGCAACGGCGAGTTCATCGAAGTCACCGACGCCGACCTGAAGGGCCAGTGGTCCGTGCTGATCTTCATGCCGGCCGCCTTCACCTTCAACTGCCCGACCGAAGTGGAAGACGCCGCTGAAAGCTATGAGGAGTTCAAGAAGGCCGGTGCCGAGGTGTACATCGTCACCACCGACACCCACTTCTCGCACAAGGTGTGGCACGAAACCTCCGACGCGGTGGGCAAGGCCCAGTTCCCGCTGGTCGGCGACCCGACCCACCAGCTGACCCGCGCCTTCGGCGTGCACCTGGATGACGAGGGCCTGGCCCTGCGCGGCACCTTCGTGATCAACCCGGAAGGCGTGATCAAGACGATGGAAGTGCATGACAACGCCATCGCCCGCGACGTCACCGAGACCCTGCGCAAGCTCAAGGCTGCCCAGTACGTTGCCGCCAACCCGAACGAGGTCTGCCCGGCCAAGTGGAAGGAAGGCGAGAAGACCCTGAAGCCGTCGCTGGACCTGGTCGGCAAGATCTAAACCCGACGCCAGTCGGAGTTGCACCTCCCCCACTCACTTCCGTCCCCGCAGTCGCGGGGGCGGGAGTGAACCGGAGCCCGTGCCCGCGGCCAGCCAGCCGCCGCCAGCCCGCTGCGGACCCGCGCGGGCTCCGGTTCACTCCCTTCCCCTCCCCCACGTCCGATGCCCGCACCGCGGCGCGTCGCGACCCCACGCATTCGCCCGCAGGAGATTTCCCCCATGTTGGATGCCGATCTGAAAGCCCAGCTCAAGGCTTACCTGGAGCGCGCGACGCGCCCGATCCACATTACCGCCTCGGTCGATGACGGCGAGAAGTCCGTCGAGATGCTGGCCCTGCTGGACGACCTGAAGGAAGCCAGCGCCCTGATCACCGTCGAGGTAGTGCGCGACGACAACGAGCGCAAGCCCTCGTTCGCCCTGACCACTCCGGGCCAGGACATCGGCCTGCGCTTCGCCGGTCTGCCCATGGGCCACGAGTTCACCTCGCTGGTGCTGGCCCTGCTGCAGGTGGGCGGCTATCCCTCCAAGGCCTCCGAGGAGACCCAGGAGCAGATCCGCAGCCTGGAAGGCGAGTTCGTCTTCGAAACCTACTACTCGCTCAGCTGCCAGAACTGCCCCGACGTGGTCCAGGCGCTGAACCTGATGGCCGTGCTGAACCCCAACATCCGCCACGTGGCGATCGATGGCGCCCTGTTCCAGGACGAGGTCGAGGCGCGCGAGGTGATGGCGGTCCCGACCGTGTTCCTCAACGGCAAGGTATTCGACCAGGGCCGGATGAGCCTGGAGCAGATCGTGGCCAAGATCGACACCGGCGCCGAGGCCCGCGAGGCGGAGAAGATCGCGGCCAAGGAGCCGTTCGAAGTGCTGGTGGTCGGTGGCGGACCCGCCGGCGCGGCCGCCGCGATCTATTCGGCGCGCAAGGGCATCCGCACCGGCGTTGCCGCCGAGCGCTTCGGTGGCCAGGTGCTGGACACCCTGTCGATCGAGAACTTCATTTCCGTGCCGCACACCGAGGGCCCGAAGCTGGCCAGCGCGCTTGAGCAGCACGTGCGCGAATACGACGTGGACATCATGGATCTGCAGCGCGCGGAGGCCCTGACCCCCGCCGGCGACGACGGCCTGCACGAGATCAAGCTCGCCAACGGCGCCTCGCTGCGCGCAAAGACCGTGGTGCTGTCGACCGGCGCACGCTGGCGGCAGATGAACGTGCCGGGCGAGAACGAGTACCGCAACAAGGGCGTGGCCTACTGCCCGCACTGCGACGGCCCGCTGTTCAAGGGCAAGCACGTTGCAGTGATCGGCGGCGGCAACTCCGGCGTCGAGGCCGCGATCGACCTGGCCGGCATCGTGGCCCACGTCACCCTGTTCGAGTTCGACACCAAGCTGCGCGCCGACGAAGTGCTGCAGCGCAAGCTGCGCAGCCTGCCCAACGTGACCATCCTCACCAGTGCCCAGACCACCCAGGTGCTGGGCGATGGCAAGCGCGTCACCGGCCTGGTCTATACCGACCGCGCCAGCGGCGACAGCCACGAGGTCACGCTGGACGGCATCTTCGTGCAGATCGACCTGCTGCCCAACACCGAGTGGCTCAAGGGCACGGTGGAACTGTCCGAGCGTGGCGAGATCGTCACCGACGGCCATGGCCGCACCAACGTGCCGGGCGTGTTTGCCGCCGGCGACTGCACCACCACGCCGTACAAGCAGATCGTGATCGCAATGGGCGAAGGTTCGCGTGCGGCGCTGTCCGCGTTCGACCACATCATCCGCACCAGCGCGCCCAAGGCCGCCACGGCGGCAGGCGAGGCAGCGTGAACGCGCGCGCGGGCCAGGCGGCACGGCCGTGAACCTGCGCGACATCTACTACCTGGTCGCGCTGGCCGACCACAAGCACTTCGGCCGTGCCGCGGCCGCGTGCTTCGTCAGCCAGCCGACCCTGTCCACCCAGATCCGCAAGCTCGAGGAAGAGCTGGGCGTGGCCCTGGTGGAACGCACCCCACGCCGGGTAATGCTGACCCCCGCCGGCCTCGATGCAGCCGAGCGCGCGCGGCGGATCGTGGCCGAGGTGGAGCAGATGAAAGAGGCCGCCCGGCGCGAGCAGGATCCCGAATCGGGCGCCGTGCGGCTGGGCATCTTCCCCACCCTTGGCCCGTACCTGCTGCCGCACGTGGTGCCGCAGGTACGCAAGCGCTTCCCCCAGCTGGAACTGCTGCTGATCGAGGAAAAGAGCGACGTGCTGCTGGCCCGGCTGCGCGACGGCCGTCTGGATGTGGCCATCCTGGCCCTGCCGGTGCCCGACGACCAGCTGCACACCGAGCTGCTGTTCGAAGAACCCTTCGTACTCGCGGTGCCCGAAGGCCATGCGCTGGCCGACCGCGGCCCGCTGCGCATGCAGGATCTGGACGAGGAGCGGCTGCTGCTGCTCGAAGACGGCCACTGTCTGCGCGAACAGGCGCTTGAGGTCTGCCACCTGGCCGGCGCCCATGAGCGCGGCGAATTCCGCGCCACCAGCCTGGAAACCCTGCGCCAGATGGTGGCCGCCAATGTCGGCCTGACCCTGCTGCCCACCCTGGCGGTGCAGCCACCGGTGGCGCAGTCGCCGGATATCCGCCTGCTGCCCTTCCAGGATCCGCCGCCCAGCCGCCGTATTGCCATGGTCTGGCGGCGCAGTTCCGCGCTGGACGGGTTCCTGCGCAACCTGGCGGAGGTCTTCAGGCTACTCCCGGCCGGATTGTTCGCATATGATCCGCAATTCCGGCCCGATCAACCCGGGGCGGAGCCACCGCGGGACGCTTGAATGCGCCCGCCAGCGGGGCTACGTTAGCAACAGACCGACAGCGGGCGGCGCGCGATGCGTCGCCCGTTTTCGCTCATGAGCCCACGCCCCGCAACGGGCCTTTCCAGGAACCAGACCATGACCGACAGCCGGCACAGCAATCCGCCCCCGGGGCTGATCGTCTCCAGTATCGATGCCGCCCGCCTGGAAGCGCTGCTCGAATCGCCGCGCTGGCGCGACCTCCCGGCCGCCCAGGCGCTGCAGGACGAGCTCCTGCGCGCGGAAGTCCGGCCCGTGGGCGAGATGCCTGCCGACGTGGTGGGCATGCATTCGCGCGTGGAGTGCGAGGACGCCGAAAGCGGCAAGCACTACCACCTGACCCTGGTGTATCCGCACGAGGCCGATGTGGCGACGGGCAAGGTCTCGGTGCTGGCGCCGATGGGCAGCGCGCTGATCGGACTGTCGATCGGCCAGCACATTGACTGGCCCAACCCGGACGGACGCGCCCTGCACCTGAAGGTGATCGCGGTCCAGCCGGCGGAAGACGCCGCCTCCTGACCTGCCGCGCCCGCCGATCCGTCCGGCCGGAAGCCCTGCTCAGGCTCCCGTGCCGACCGGGCAGGCCACGCCGGTGCCGGCAATGCCGCAGTAGCCACCCGGATTTTTCGACAGGTACTGCTGGTGTTCGTCTTCCGCGTAATAGAAGCGCGGCGCCGGATGAACGATATCGGTGGTGATCTCCCCCAGCCCCGCGGCCTCCAGCCGCCCGGCATAGGCTGCCCGCCCGGCCACGGCGATCCGCTGCTGCTCCGGGGTGTGGCAATGGACCACCGAGCGGTACTGGCTGCCGATATCGTTGCCCTGGCGCATGCCCTGGGTGGGATCGTGGCTTTCCCAGAACACCCGCATCAGCGCCTCGAACGGCAGCGCTTCCGGCGCATACACCACCAGCACCACTTCCGCGTGCCCGGTCATGCCGCTGCACACTTCGCGGTAGGTGGGATTGGGCGTGTGCCCGCCGGCATAACCGACCGCGGTGGTCAGCACGCCCGGCAGGCTCCAGAACAGCCGTTCGGCGCCCCAGAAGCAGCCCATCCCGAAATGCACCTGCGCCGCGCCCTCGAACCCGCCGCGCAGCGGCCGGCCGTGCACGTGGTGCACATTGTGCAGCGGCAGCGCCGTCTCCCGCCCGGGCAGCGCGTCGGCCGCCGAAGGCAGCCGCTGTTTCCAAGCCCCGATACCCAGCATCACCGTATATCCCGTTGACCGGTACCCATCATGCCGCCCCTTGCCGCCAGGCCCAAGGCGCGGCGGCGCCAGCGTTCACTTCACGCAGCCTGCGCCGGCAGCCGTGAACGCCCCTTGAGGCTGGCCAGGAAAATCCCCGCCAGCGTCAGGGCCAGGCCCAGCCAGGCCCGTGGCTCGACCTGCAGATCCAGCACCACCAGATCCAGCAGGAAGGCGACGATCGGCTGCAGCAGCAGCAGCAGCCCGATCACCGCCACGCTCAGGTGCGCCATCGCCCGCGAGATCA
>DXCY01000092.1 GCA_019115725.1 Candidatus Luteimonas excrementigallinarum | reverse complement strand
CGAGGCCCAGGACTGGGCCGAGATCCTGCTGCGCATGTACCTGCGCTGGGCCGAAGACCGCGGCTGGAAGACCGAGCTGATGGAAGTCAGCGGCGGCGATGTGGCGGGGGTCAAGTCGGCCACGTTCCGTGTGGAAGGCGATTACGCCTACGGCTGGTTCAAGACCGAGACCGGCGTGCACCGGCTGGTGCGCAAGTCGCCGTTCGATTCCGACGCGCGCCGCCACACCAGCTTCACCTCGGTGTTCGTGTCGCCGGAAGTCGATGACGACATCGACATCCAGATCAATCCGGCGGACCTGAAGATGGACGTGTACCGCTCGTCCGGCGCGGGTGGCCAGCACGTGAACACCACCGAGTCCGCGGTGCGTATCACCCACGTGCCCACCGGCACCGTGGCGGCCTGCCAGACCGAGCGCAGCCAGCATGCCAACCGCGACCGGGCCATGAAGATGCTCGCCGCGCGGCTGTACGAGCTGGAGCTGCAGAAGCGCAACGCCGAAAAAGACGCAGTGGAGGCCACCAAGTCCGATATCGGCTGGGGCAGCCAGATCCGCAACTACGTGCTCGACCAGTCGCGGATCAAGGATCTGCGCACCGGCATTGAGCGCAGCGATACCCAGAACGTGCTGGATGGCGATCTGGATGAATTCGTGGCCGCCGCGTTGAAGGCCGGCCTGGCTGCCGGCTCCAAACGCGCCGACGCCAACTGATCCATTCCCCCGGCGCACGGATCCGTGTGCCGGGGCACCCCGATTTCGAGATCCATTTCATGACCGACAAGACCCCCGACCCCCAGGCCACGCCCGAAGACGAGAACCGGCTGATCGCCGAGCGCCGGGCCAAACTGGCAGCGCTGCGCGGGCAGGGCGGGGCATTCCCCAACGACTTCCGTCGCCTCGACCACGCCGGCGACCTGCAGGACGAATACGCCGATGCCGAAGCATGGACCGGCGAAGCACTGGAACAGCAGGGACGGCGGGTGGCCCTGGCCGGGCGGCTGATGGCCAAGCGGGTGATGGGCAAGGCGGCGTTCGCGCAGATCCAGGATGTCAGCGGGCGGATCCAGCTGTTTCTGCAGTCGACCACGCTGGGTGAGCGTTACGACGCCTTCAAGGGCTGGGATGTGGGTGACATCGTGGCCGCCGAAGGCACGCTGATGCGCACCCGCACCGGTGAGCTGTCGGTGAAGGTGGACGTGTTGCGCCTGCTGACCAAGTCGCTGCGGCCGCTGCCCGACAAGTGGCACGGCCTGGCCGACGTGGAACAGCGCTACCGCCAGCGCTACGTGGATCTGATCGTCAATCCCGAGGCGCGCGAGGTGTTCGTGAAGCGCTCGCGGATCATCGCCGCCATCCGCGCCTGGCTGGACGCACGCCGGTTCCTGGAAGTGGAAACGCCGATGATGCATTACATCGCCGGCGGCGCGGCGGCCCGTCCGTTCGTCACCCATCACAACGCGCTGGATCTGGACCTGTACCTGCGGGTGGCGCCGGAGCTGTACCTCAAGCGCCTGGTGGTGGGCGGCTTCGAGCGGGTGTACGAGATCAACCGCAACTTCCGCAACGAGGGCGTCTCCACCCGCCACAACCCCGAATTCACCATGCTCGAGCTCTACGAGGCCTATGCCACGTACGAGCAGGTCATGGACCTGACCGAAGCGATGATCCGCGACGTGGCTAACAGCGTCATGGGCGCGACCCGGTTTGCCTGGGATGGCCACGATATCGACGTGGGATCCGCCTTCCGGCGCTGGAAGCTGGAAGAGGCGGTGCGTGAGCTCAATCCGGAGATCAGCGTTGCCGACTGCCGCGACCGCGAGGCGCTGGCTGCACACTGCGCCCGCCTGAAGGTGGCGGTCAAGCCGGACTGGGGCTGGGGCAAACTGCTGCTGGAAATTTTCGAGGCGACGGTTGAGGAAGGCCTGGTGCAGCCCACCTTCATCACCCATTACCCGGTGGAAGTCTCGCCGCTGGCGCGCGAGTCGGACAGCGAGCCCGGCATTACCGACCGCTTCGAGCTGTTCATCGGCGGCAAGGAGATGGCCAACGGCTTTTCCGAGCTCAATGACGCCGAAGAACAGTCCGCCCGCTTCCGCGCCCAGGTCGAGGCGCGTGAAGGCGGCGATGTGGAAGCGATGCATTACGACGCCGATTACATCCGCGCCCTGGAAGTGGGCCTGCCGCCGACCGGCGGCCTTGGCGTGGGTATCGACCGGCTGGTGATGCTGCTGACCGGCTCGTCCTCGATCCGCGACGTGCTGCTGTTTCCCTACATGCGCCCGGAAGCCAGCGGGCCGGCACGCGAATAGGGCGCGCTGGCCTCCACCGGCCCGGTCGCACGTTGCATACTCCACAGGCATCCGGGCTTGCGCGTTCCCGATGATGCGGCGACCATCCGGCGCTAACCGGACAAACCGGCCCCAGCCAACGGGACTGCCGATGTGAATATCGTCATCGTCGACGACCAGACTTCCGCGCGGACCATGCTGCGCCACATCATCGAGGACATCAGCCCCGAGCTGGAAGTGCTCGACTTTGATGATCCCCATGCCGCGCTGCAGTGGTGCCAGGACAACCGTCCGGACCTGCTGCTGCTCGATTACCGCATGCCGGGCATCGACGGGCTGGAGTTCGCCCGGCGCTTCCGCCGCCCGCTGCTGCATCGGGACGTGCCGATCGTGCTGGTCACGGTGGTGGGCGATGAGCCCGTGCGCCAGGCAGCGCTGGACGCGGGGGTGATCGATTTCCTGGTCAAGCCCGTGCGCCCGCGTGAACTGCGGGCCCGCTGCCGCAACCTGCTGCAGCTGCGGCAGCATTCGGAATCGGTCAAGCAGCGCGCCCTGTCGCTGGAGCAGCGGCTGCTGTCGAGCATGCACGAGGTCGAGGAGCGGGAGCGCGAAACCATGATCCGGCTGGCGCGGGCGATTGCCTATCGCGATGCCGGCACCAGCGCCAACCTGGAGCGCGTGGCCCGCGTGGCCGGAGTGATCGCCGAGGATCTGGGCATGTTCGAGGAGGAGGTGCGAATGATCGAACTGGCCGCGCCCCTGCACGACATCGGCAAGATCGCGATTCCCGACGCGCTGCTAATGAAGCCCGGCCCGCTGGATGACGAGGAGACCGCGCTGATGCGGCGGCATCCGCAGATCGGCTACGAGCTGCTGAGCGGCAGCCAGAACCGCTTCATCCAGCTCAGCGCCACCATTGCCCTGTACCACCAGGAGCGCTATGACGGCAGCGGATACCCGGAAGGGCTGCGGGGCAATGCGATCCCGCTCGAAGCGCGCGTCGTGGCCGTGGCTGACGTGTTCGATGCGCTGATTTCCAGGCGTCCGTACAAGCGGGCGTGGAGCCTGGACGAAGCCTTCACCTACATGGCTGACAACCGCGGCGTGCTGTTTGATCCGGCCTGCGTGGACGCACTGCTGCGCCACCGCCCGCGGGTGGAACAGCTGGCCCGCGAGCTGGACGGCGAAGCCGCGCCGCCAGCGCACCAGCTGCAGTGAACAGCGCCATGGGCACCCTCGGCCAGCGGTTGAGGTTGCGGCTGGAAAACCGGCCCGACAGCGAGCACGGCCAGGCCACCGTCAGGCTCGGCCTGCTGCTGGTGGTGCTGGCCTACCTGCTGTGGAGCGACATGACCGGCTCCCGGCCCCCGGCCTACGAGCCGGTGCTGATGATGGTGCTGATGGGTTTCTGCATCGGTACCGGACTGCTGGTCGGCATCCTTGCCCGGCCGGGCGTCTCCCACGTGCGTCGCGCCATCGGCATGGTCTCGGACTACGGGCTGATGGCTGCAGCCATGACCGTCATGGGCGAGCCGCTGGCATGGGTGTACGTGCTGATCATGTGGGTGACGGTAGGCAACGGCCTGCGCTACGGCACCCGCTACCTTTACGTGGCGATGGCGGCGGCGGTGGGGGCGTTCAGCGTGCCGCTGCTGGCCACCACGTACTGGCAGGCCAACCTGATCCTTGGCCTGGGGCTGCTGGTGGGCCTGGTGGCCGTGCCGATGTACCTGTCGGGTCTGCTGCGCCAGCTGACCCGCGCGACCCATGAGGCGCTGCGCGCGAACGAGGCCAAGAGCCGGTTCCTGGCCAATATGAGCCACGAGTTCCGCACGCCGTTGAACGGCCTGGCCGGCGTGTCCGAACTGCTGGCCACGACCCGGCTGGACAACGAGCAGCGCGAATACCTGGCCACCATCCGCGTCTCCACCCAGAACCTGCTGTCGCTGGTGGAGGACGTGCTGGATATCTCCGCGATCGAGGCCGGCAAGCTGAAGCTCGCCGACACCGGGTTCGACCTGCGCGAAGCCGTCGAGAGCGTTGACCTGATGCTGCGCCCCGGGGCGCAGGCCAAGGGGCTGAACTACGAATCCCGGATTGCCCCGGATGTGCCCACGCGCCTGCGCGGCGACAGCGATCACCTGCGCCAGGTGCTGATCAACCTGGTGGCCAACGCGGTCAAGTTCACCCGCGACGGATCGGTGCGACTGGCTGTGGGGCTGGCGGACGGGGAAGGGGAGGCGCTGCGCCTGCGCTTTACCGTCACCGATACCGGTATTGGCATCCCGGAAAACGCGAAGGAGCGGCTGTTCAATGCTTTCGAGCAGGTGGACAGCACCCTGGCGCGTGGGTTTGACGGCACAGGCCTGGGGACCAGCATCGCCAAGAAGCTGGCCGAGGCGATGGGCGGCAGCATCGGTTTCGAGAGCCGCGAGAACGTGGGCAGCCGGTTCTGGGTGGAGCTGCCCTTTGCCAGGGACTCGCTGGAGACAACGGCACCGGCGTTCGACGCCGGCGACGCCGGCCCGGGTGCCGATGCTTCGGCACGCAACGTGATTGCGTTCGGCGATCCCTTCCTGCGCCACCGAGCCCGGGTGCGCCAGATGCAGGTGCTGATCGCCGATGACCATGCCGCCAACCGGATGGTGCTGGAGCGGATCCTGCAGAAGGCCGGTCACGCGGTGGTCAGCGTGGACGGCGGCGAGGCGCTGCTGGACGCGGTGGAGGTGGCGGACTATGCGGCCATCATCTGCGACCTGCATATGCCGGGGCTCAGCGGCATCGACCTGCTCGGTCATCTGCGCACCATGCAGGCCGGCGCGCCGGCCACGCCGGTAATCATCCTCAGCGCCGATGTCACTCCGGAGGCCATTGCCAACTGTCGCAGCGCCGGGGCCCACGCGTTCCTGGCCAAGCCGGTCGCGGTTTCACGACTGCTGGACCTGCTGGCCGAGATTGCCGCTTCCGGCGGCAGGCTGCGCCCGGCGGACACGGTGTCCGAGCAGGAGCAGGCGAGGGTGGCGGCAGCCGGGGCGGTGGCCGACGGCAGGTTCGATCCGTCGGTGCTTGATGAATTTTCCTCGCTGGGCATGGGCGAGGATTTCGTCCGCAAGTTCGTTGCCCAGTGCCTGGAGGACGTGGCGGCCTGCCTCAAGCGCCTGGAAGCGGCAGGCGAGGCGGAGGACTGCGCGGCCATGCGTGACCACGCCCATGCGCTCAAGGGCGTGGCCAGCAATCTGGGGCTGGTCAGGATCGCGAGCCAGGGCGGGGAACTGATGCGGCTGCCGGAATGGCAGTTGCGACGCGACTGGAAGCAGCGGCTGGAGGTCCTGACCCACGAATACCGGCTGGGCCGGCAGGCCGTGGCCGCACGCGGAAGTGGCGATGCGCGCGGCCGCGACCTGGGCCGGGAAAGCTGATCAGCTGCCGGTGTCAGCCTCGCTGTTGAAGATCCGGCGCGTCTGCACCTTCACGATCCGGTCCATCGTCCTGAGCGAGCGCTCGCTCAGGGTCAGCGCGGTGTCCACCCAGACTTCGGTGATGCCCATCAGCTCGTCATAGCCCACCGGTTGCGCGATGCTGCGGACGGCATTGAGGGCCAGGTGCGAGGTGGCGGAGCGCCGCTGGCGCCTGATCAGCTCGGCCACCGCGGCCTCTCCTTCGCCCGGCGGCACCAGAGTGTCGACCACACCCATTTCATACATTTCCTCGCTGCGGTAGATTTTTCCTTCCAGGATGATCTTCTCGGCGAGCTGCGCCGGTACGCGCTTGCACAGGAACGAGTAGGCGCCCATGCCCGGGAAGAGTCCGAACAACACTTCCGGCAGCCCCATGCTCACCCCTTCCTCGGCCACGATGGTGTGGCAGGCGAGGGCCATTTCCAGTCCCCCGCCCAGCGCGTCACCTTGCACCAGAGCGATGGTGCGTACATCGCCGCCCAGGCCGCTGTGGATGTGGTGCACGCCATCAACGCATTTACGGGCGTAATCGAGCAGCTGCTCCCGATCGCCGGTACGGATCAGCTGCGCGAACAGCTCCAGATCTCCCCCGAGATTGAAAGCACCCGCGTCCGACGCCAGCACCAGATGGCGCAGGCGGCCGGGCTGACGCTGGCTCTCGCGCAGCGTGATCGAGTTCAGGAAGCTCCACATCTCGGTCATCAATGCCGGGTGGTAACAGGGGCGGGCGCCCGGCTGGAGTCCGTGGTGCATATACAGCCAGTGGGCGTCGCCGGATGGCTCCGACTGGACACGCATGCTGGGAAACGGACGGGTACGGTGAAGCTGCTGAACGTTGTTCATGGGTGAATCCCCTGTGGATGATGGGCGGCGGAAGGCGGGACCGGTCATCCGCAGGCCCGGGCAGTGCCGGGACGGATGCAGGCCGATCGGTTCCTTCTATGCGCCGAATCCGCCGGAACTGCAAGCAATTCCGGCGCTTACAGGGGGATGGCGGGGTTATTCCGCCGCGTCGTCGCGAAGCTCGCGGCGCAGGATCTTGCCAACGTTGGTCTTGTGCAGTTCCTTGCGGAACTCGATGATGCGCGGCTGCTTGTAGCCGGTCAGGTTCTCACGGGCGTGGGCCTTGATCTGCTCGGCGGTGAGGCTCTCATCCTTCTTGACCACCA
>DXCY01000091.1 GCA_019115725.1 Candidatus Luteimonas excrementigallinarum | reverse complement strand
GACACCCGGCTCTCGCCGCCGCCGCTGGCAGGCACCTGGTAGACCTGCGGACGCCCCCCGCGATCAGAGGTGAAGTAGACGCTGTTGCCATCGTGGCTCCACGCCGGCGAGGTATCGATGCCGAAGTGGTTGGTCAGCTGGGTCAGCGCCTTGCTGCCCAGATCCATCACATAGATCTCCGGGTTGCCGCTGCGCGACAGGGTCAGCGCCAGGCGGTTGCCGTCGGGCGAGAACGCCGGCGAGGCATTGATGCCGCGGAAGCTGGAGACCAGTTCGCGGCCACCGGTGGAGATGTTCTGGATGTAGATGGCCGAGTTGCCGCGTTCAAAGCTCACGTAGGCCAGGCGGTTGCCGTCCGGGCTCCACGCCGGCGACAGCAGTGGCTCGTTGGAGCGCACCACCGTCTGCGGGTTGTGGCCATCCGAATCAGCGACGATCAGCGCGTAGCGGGCATTCTCGCCGGCGCCGGTCTGGGTGACGTAGGCGATCCGGGTCCAGAACGCGCCGCGCACGCCGAGGATCGCTTCATAGATCGCGTCCGACATCTGGTGGGCAACGTCGCGCATGGCGCTGGCCCGGCCGGTCATGGCCATGCCCAGCACCCGCTCCTGCTTGGCCACGTCGAACAGCTCGTACTCCACCCGGTAGCCGCCAGCGGCGTCCAGCACCCGGCCCACCACCAGGAAGTCCTGGCGCAGCATGCGCCACGTGGGGTACTGCACCTCGGCGCCGCGGGTGGGACGCTCGACGATGTCGCGCTCGGGCAGGGTGCGGAACTGGCCGGAGCGGTCCAGGTTGGCGCGGATCACCGCGGCAACATCCGTATCGGGCGCGGTGGCCGAGCCCTGGTAGGGCATGGGCACCACTGCGATCGGCAGCGCCGAGGCATGGCCGCCGACGATATCGATCTCCAGGCCCTGCTGCTGTGCCATTGCGGCAATGGGCAGCAACAGTGCAAACAGGGCAACGAGGAAGCGGGTCATGGATTTCATCGTCTTGCTCGAAAGAGGGAAAAAGGAATGCTCACAACGCTACAGCTTGGCCGCAGGGCGTGGAGGATGGATGAACGGCACCCATCATCGCGCGGATCGCGTGATGCGCGTGCCTACCGGTCCTGGGCGGTGAAGTTGAGGTTGAGCCTGCGGTTGAAGACTGATTCGAAGCCGGCGTAGGGCAGCGGTTCGGCGCGGCGCACCGCGGCCTCCACCGATCGCCGGCCCAGCGCGTCATAGGGGCAGGAGTTGTCGAACTCGACGTTCATCACCTGCCCACCGGGCAGCTGGGTGATGTAGATCCGGCAGCGCTGTCCCAGCGCCACGTTGTCCGGGCGGGTCCAGTTGCGCACGATCGCCTCCTGCAGCGCGGCGGCATAGCGGGCGGCCAGGTCGCTGTCGCCATCCGGGGTGCCACGCGGCGGGCTGGCTGTTGAGCCCGTGGACGGTTCGGCCTCGCGGCGGTCGCGCGCGCTGGCGATCTGGTCCAGCTTGCGCTGGGCCTCCTCGGCTTCGCGCTGCACCCGCTCCTGCTCGGCGCGCAGTTTGGCCAGCTCCTGCTCGCGCTGCTCGCGGGCCAGGCGGCGCTTCTGCTCGGCTTCTTCCTGCTTCTGCCGTTCGGCCAGCTCGATCTGCTCCTGGCGGCGGCGCTCTTCCTGCTCGCGCTCGGCGGCCAGCTCGGATTCGGCGTCGGCGCGGGCTTCATCCTGGTCCACCACGTCGGGCTCCGGGATCTGCTCCTGCGGCGCCGGCTGCGGCTCCACCTCGGCGTCCTCGGGCACCGGCTCCGGGAGCGGCTGCGGCAGCGGGGCCACGTCTTCCTCCACCGGCTCGGGAGCTGGCTCGGGTTCGGGTTCCGGCAAGGGCTCAGGCATATCGGCCAGGGCCTGCTGCGCCGCGGGCGAGAGCGCGTTGGCGTCCACCAGGTCGGCACTGATCGGCACGCCGGCCGCCTGCGGCGCCGCGCTGCGGGTCCAGTGCAGCCCCAGGAACACCAGCCCGAACAGCAGCACGTGCAGCAGCAGCGCCAGCACGACCGCCTGGACGGTGTCGGCACGCGCCTCACGCATTTATTCGGCGCCTTCCTGCGGACGGCTGATCAGGCTCACCCTGGTGACCCCGGCCTGATTGATGGTGTCGATGGCGCGGATCACGCTCTGGTAGCTGGCGTCGCGATCGCCGTTGACCAGCACGCTGGCCTCGGGATTCTGGTTGTGGATGGCCTGCATACGCTCGCGCAGGCCGGCCACGTCGATGGCCTGGTTGACGTTCTCGATCATCAGCCCCAGCGAGCCATCCGCGTACACGCTCACCACCACCGGATCCTTGGGCGAGCCCAGCGAACGGGCGCTGGAATCGGGCAGGTTCACCTGCGTGCCCAGGTTCAGCAGCGGCGCGGTGACCATGAAGATGATCAGCAGCACCAGCATCACGTCGATATAGGGAACGACGTTGATCTCGTTCTTGAGCTTGCGGCGATGGCGACGGCGATTGGAGATGACCGACATGGGGACTCCGGACTACAGGGCGATCAGGCGGACGCGCGAAGGGCGACGGCGGGGCGGGAATGCGCGCCGGTCACTCCTCCGGGTAGGCCTGGCGCTCCAGGATCGAGGAAAACTCGTCGGCAAAGGCCTCGTAGCGGCTGGCGATGCGCTCGACCTTGGTGGCGTAGCGGTTGTAGGCCCACACCGCCGGAATCGCCGCGAACAGGCCCATCGCCGTGGCGATCAGCGCCTCGGAGATACCCGGGGCAACCGTGGCGATGGTGGCTTCCTGCACGTTGGCCAGGCCCTGGAAGGAGATCATGATTCCCCACACGGTGCCGAGCAGGCCCACGTAGGGCGCGATCGAACCCACGTTGGCGAGGAATTCCAGGTTGTGCTCCAGCCCGTCCAGCTCGCGCGAGGTGGCCACGCGCATGCCGCGCTGTGCGCCCTCAAGCTGGCTGGCCGGGGTGGCACTGCGGCGCTCGCGCTGGCGCGAGAACTCGCGGAAGCCGGATTCGAAGATCGCTTCCAGGCCCTCGATCTCGCGGTTGCGCTCGGTGGCGGCGGCGTAGAGCTTGCCCATGTCGGCGCCGGACCAGAACTTCTCCTCGAACCGGTCAGCCTCGCGGTGGGCGCGATCAAGCATCTTCTTCTTGCGGAAAATGATCACCCACGAGGCGATCGATGCGGCCAGCAGCAGCAGCATCACCAGCTGCACCGGGATCGATGCGTGCAGGAGCAGCTGCAGCATGTCGATGTCGCCGCCCACCGCGGTGGCCGCCTCCACCACGCCGGCGTCCGCGGGCAGCTGGCTGGCCATGGCCGCGTCCTCGCCGGGCAGCGGCTGGATCTCGGTGGCCTGCAGCAACATCGTCAGTGGAATCATGCATCCGCTCCAGATTTCAGAATTTGATGTGGAACCAGTTCGGCGTGGAGTGCCTCCGGGATCGCCCGGGGGCGGAATCCTTCCGCATCCAGCGCTGCCAGCCGCACCTGTGCGTCCAGCAGGCACTTGCCTTCGCGCTCAACCAGCTGATCGACGACCAGGCTGGCCCGGCGGCATTCGCGCAGCACCACCGTGACCTGCAATACATCGTCCAGCCGCGCCGGCGCGCGGAAATCCATCCGCATCGCCCGCACCGCGAACACCAGGTTGTGCGAGGTACGCAGCGCCTCCTGCCCGTACCCGAGGGTGCGCATCCATTCGGTGCGCGCCCGCTCGAGGAAGGCCACGTAGCGCGCGTGGTACACCACACCACCGGCGTCGGTATCTTCCCAGTACACCCTTGTCGGCAGGCTGAACGGTGGCCGCACGGGGACTGGACTGCTGGAAAGACCGCTCACATCCACCCCGCTCAAAACAGGCCCTCCGCGCCGGGCTTGCGCAGCGACTCCAGTCCAAGATGCCGATAGGCCTTGGCCGAAGCCATGCGCCCGCGCGCGGTGCGGACCAGGAAGCCCTGCTGGATCAGGTAGGGCTCGATCACGTCTTCCAGGGTGCCGCGCTCCTCGCTCAGCGCCGCGGCCAGCGACTCCACGCCCACCGGGCCGCCATCGAAGTTCTCGATGATCAGGTTGAGCAGGCGCCGGTCCAGGTCATCGAACCCTTCCGGGTCCACGCTGAGCATCTGCATTGCCGCATCGGCCACGGCGCGGTCGATCCGGCCACCGGCGCGGACCTGGGCGTAGTCGCGCACGCGGCGCAGCAGGCGGTTGGCGATGCGCGGCGTGCCGCG
>DXCY01000090.1 GCA_019115725.1 Candidatus Luteimonas excrementigallinarum | reverse complement strand
TGCAGGCCGGGCGCGCCCTGAACGAGGCGATGCAGCCGCTGCTGCGCGCGTGGGGCGAGCGCAACACCGCGGCGGGGCGCGATGAAGGGCAGGCGCGGGCGCTGGACCAGTTCCGGATCGACTGGTTCCGCGAGCTCAACCGCGGGCTGGGCGACAAGCTGGACGATGCGGCCTTCGACGCGCGCATCCACGCCAACGTGGAGCGGATGCGCTGGCTGGCCGGCGAGATCATGCAGCGCGCGCGCAGCGAGCATGCCGACCTCGACACCCGGGCGCTGGCCGCGCTGGTGGGTGACACCGGCGGTGCACCGGGCTCGCTGGAGCCGCACTGGTACGCCGCGGTCGCCTGAGCACCCAGCCGGATGACCAGCCCGCTGCTGCTGCAACTGGTCGTGATCATCGCCACCGCGCGGCTGTGCGGGCTGGCGCTGCGCTTCATTGGCCAGCCGCCGGTCATTGGCGAGATGGCGGCCGGGATCATTCTTGGACCGATGGTGTTCGGCGCGCTGGCCCCGGCGTTCCATGGCCAGCTGTTTGCGCCGGAATCGCTGTCGGCCCTGTCCTCGCTGGCCACCCTGGGGCTGGTGCTGTTCATGTTCATCGTTGGGGTGGAGCTGCGCGCGCCACCCGAGGGGGCCCGGGCGCAGTTCAAGGCCGCGGGCTGGGTGGGCGTGCTGAGCGTGCTGGTGCCGATGGCACTGGGCGTCGCGATCTCGCCCTTTCTGCATCCGTCGCTGGCGCCGGACGGGGTGGGGTTCTGGCCATTCGCACTGTTCATGGCCGCGGCCATGGCGATCACCGCGTTCCCGATCCTGGCGCGGATCCTGAAGGAACGGAACCTCACCCACAGCCGGCTGGGGCAGCTGTCGCTGGGCTCGGCCGCGATCGCCGATCTGCTGGCGTGGATCCTGCTGGCGCTGGTGGTGGCGCTGATCGGCGCGGGGGCGGGCTATGCGGGGTTCTTCCGCATCCTGATCGGCCTGGCGGTGTTGTGTGCGGTGGTGTTCAGCGTGTTGCGGCCGCTGTACGCGCGGCTGCTCGCCCGCCATGCCGCCGATGGGGTGCCGGGCGGGATGGTGCTGGCGGCGCTGTTCGTCGGCCTGTTCGCCTGCGCGGCGGTGACCGACTGGCTGCAGCTGCACGCGGTGTTCGGCGCGTTCCTGTTCGGCGCCTGCCTGCCCCGGGACGACCGCCTGCTGCGCAGCCTGGCAGAGCGCATCGAGCATGTCGCGATCATCGTGCTGATGCCGATCTTCTTCGCCCTGGCCGGGTTGAACACCACCGGTGACGCGTTCGTGGGCGCGGGCATGGGCGCGCTCGGCCTGATCATGGCGGCGGCGGTGATCGGCAAGGTGGCCGGGGGCGCGGCCGGCGCACGCCTGGCCGGCCTGGGCTGGCGCGACAGCCTGGCGGTGGGCTCGCTCATGAACGCACGCGCGCTGATGGAGCTGATCGTCATCAAGGTCGGTCTGGACGCCGGCGTCATCGGCCAGCAGGCCTTCACCCTGCTGCTGGTCATGGCCATCCTCACCACCGTCATGACCGGCCCCCTGCTCTCCCTCTTCCTGCGTCCTGACTCGATGTCACAGGCCCGCCGGTGGGGCCGGCGCAGGCGGGACACGCAGGTCAATCCGTCCCTGTAGCGGGACGCGGATCGTCCATCCAGATGGCGTTCCAGAAGGGGTAGTCGGCGATCCGCTCGACCAGGCCTGCACGCAGGGGATGGGCCACGATGCGGCGGGCCACCGCGCGCAGGTCCTCATCGGTGCGGATGGCGCGGTCATGGTAGGTCCGGGCCCACAGCGGGCCACTGCGCTCCAGCGCCCGGTTGACCTTCCGCGCGCTGCCCGATTTCAGCCCGCCCACCGCGGCATGGAGCGGCTGCTCGCCATCCAGCTGCAGCAGGCAATGCACGTGATCGGGCATCACGACCCATGCCAGCACGCGACCGTCTGAAATGGCGACCGACTCATGCAGGCAGGAAGAAAGGATGCGGGCGGCGTGGAAGTCCTCGAACAGCGGCTCGCCATCATGCGTGGTGAACGTGAGGTGCCAGGCCTGCCCGGAGCGGGGTTCGGAGCGGGGTTCGGTATGGAGCGAGGATGTGTTCATGGCTCCATCCTTGCGGGTCGGATCACCGCCCGCCATCGGCGGACCCACCCCGCTCCCGTAGGTAAACACACCGCTTCCCGGTAGGCTTCTCCGTAGGAACGCGCCGCGCGCGGCAGGATCAATCAGCCGGCGGATCCGGAACGTGGATGGCGATACCGGTGGCGTGGACCTGGGTGGGGCTGATGTTGACGCCCACGCCGATGCCGCCGTAACCACGGCCGCCAATGCGGCCACCGCCGGCGCCCACGCTCATCCCGCCGCCGCTGTATCCATCGGCGGTTCCTTCCAGCAGCACGCCGTTGGCACCCAGGCTCGCGGCTTCCTCGCGCAGCTTGCGCAGCACCGAGTCGATCTTGTTCTGCTCGCCGTAGGTCAGCGCGCCGCTGCGGGTCTGCAGCACGGCGATTTCCTCGTAGGCGCCGGGCGGTGGACCGTGGTAGATGCGCACCTGGGCCGGATCGATCGGCGGGCGCGGGGTACCGGTGATCATGTGCGAGCTGGCGCAGCCGGCCAGTACCAGCGCGGCCAGCAGCAGGGTCAGGAGACGGACGGTACGCATGCCAGGGCCCTCGTGCGAAGGTCCCGCCGCAGCGGGACGGATGCCGTGATTATCGGCCGTTTTGCCTGAAGCCCGCGTGGATAAGCCGGGCACCGCCTGCGGGCGTGGATCAGCCCATGCCGCCGTTGACGCCGATGACCTGGCCGTTGACGTAGCCGGCGGCATCCGAGCACAGGAAGGCCACCAGCGCAGCCACCTCTTCCGGACGACCGGCCCGGGCGGCGGGAACGATCTGCTTCACCACCTCGGCCGGGAACGCCTCCCTGGCCATGCTGCCTTCGATGACACCCGGCGCCACCACGTTGGCGGTGATTCCGCGCGAGGCCATTTCCCGCGCCAGCGACTTCGTGGCCCCGTGCAGGGCGGCCTTGGCGGCGGCGTAGTTGGCCTGGCCGCGGTTGCCCAGCACCGCGGCCACGCTGGACACGCTGACGATCCGGCCCCAACGCTTGCGCGCCATCGGCAGCAGCAGCGGCCGGGTGGCGTGGAAGAACCCGTGCACCGACACGTCGATCACGCGCCGCCACTGCGCATCGCCCATGCCGGCCAGGGGCGCGTCGTCATGGATGCCGGCGTTGTTGACCAGCACCTGGATGGGCCCGGCTTCCAGCAGGCCTTCCAGGCGGGCGCTGGTGACCGGCCCATCGGTGAGGTCGAAGGCCACCGCCTCGGCGCTGCCGCCGGTCGCGGTGATTGCGGCCACCACCTCTTCGGCCCGGGCCAGGTTGCCGTTGGCGTGGACGATCACGTGCAGGCCATCGGCGGCCAGCTGGCGGCAGATGGCGCCGCCGATATCACCGCTGCCGCCGGTGACCAGGGCGCGGCGCGGGGTGGGCTGTGTACTCATCGTTCGATTATCCCCCAGCCGCGCCGAGCATGACCGCGGCGCGGCCTTCGGCCAGCAGCACCTCACCGTGGTGGATGCGGAAGCCGTACTGCTGACTGGCCGCCGAGCTGGCCAGCACCTGCGCCTGGCAGTCGAGATCACCGGCAAGGCCATCAATCCGGGCCACATGCAGCTCCACCCCGCGCAGGGCCACCAGCATGCCTGGCGGCGCGCTGGCACCGGATTCACGCGCCAGCAGCCCGCCGTGCACGGCCATGGCCTGGGCGCCGTATTCGCACAGGTGCACGGCATGCAGACGGCCGTCGGCACGCAGCGGATGGGCTGGATCGCGATGGGTGCCGGCCTGGAGGCGGATCGATTCCGCATCCCAGTCCAGCACCCGGTCCCACAGGCACATGCCGCCCTGGTGGGGAATCATGGCCAGGATCTGCTCGCGCCCGATGCTGCTGTCATTCATGTCGTTGGCTCCATGTTTCCTTCCGCACGGCCGCCCTCAATCGTGCGCCGCCTCGCGATCAGCAGGGCCAGCACGAAGTTGCCCACCACGCCGATGGCCACCGTCAGTCCGATCGCCCTCAATACCGGAATCGAGGACAGGGCCAGCAGTCCGAACACCAGCGCGGTCATCGATCCGCACACCACGATCGCGTGCAGGGTGCGCAGCTGTTCACGCCGGTCATTGCCGGTGCGTTCGAAGAACAGCGCGTAGTCCAGCCCCAGCCCGGCCCCCAGCACCAGCGACACCAGGTGGAACAGGGTCAGCTCCACTCCGGCGCCGCGCAGGATCGCCAGGGTCAGCAGCAGGGTGAAGGCCATCGGCACCAGCACCCGGGCCACCCGCCGCGGCGCGCGCAGGGCGATCCAGACGGTGGCCGCCAGCAGCAGCCCGGCCAGGGCCAGGGCCGCCAGCACGCGGCCGCGCCAGGCCTCAACCAGCGATTCGGATGTTTCCTTCAGATCCAGCAAGCGGGCGCCGCCGGCCTGCAGCTGCGCCGCCACCGCCGCCGGATCCTCCAGCCCACCGAGGGTGGCCAGCGCGGTCACCGACCCGTCTGCACCGTGCACCAGCAGGGCCGGCACCACGGCCTCCAGCGGGGTGCCGGCAAGATCCTCCGGCCGCAGCGGCGCTGCGGTGCGCGCCGTCTCCACATCGGCCAGGAACGGCGCGAACGCCGCCGCCCGGAACGGGCTGTCCGCGGCGGCGGCATCCAGCGCGTGCCGCAGCGCTTCCGCTTCCGGCAGTCGCGCCTGTCGCGCCTGCTGGGTAGCCACGCTGGGCAGGTAGCGCGCGGCGATTTCGTAGCGGGTGATCGCACCCTCGGCCACCAGCGCATCCAGCGCCGGCAGCAGGCGCTCGGAGGCCTGCAGCGCCTGCTCCATGTCCGCACCCTCCAGCGCCAGCAGATAGCGCACGTCGGGCGCGCCCAGCTCGCCACGCAGGCGCCCGTCTTCCAGCAGCCCGGCCTCGGGCACCGGGGTCAGGCGCGACAGGTCGTTCTCCCAGAACGGGCCTGGCGCCAGCGCCGCCACGGCCAGCGCAATCCCCGCCAGCAGCACCATCAGTGCAGCGCCGGTGCGTGCCCGCGGCAGCGGCACCGCGTCGATCGCCCGGGCCAGCGCCTGCGCCCAGCGGCTGTCGGCGGTATCGACCGGCCGCGGATCCAGCAGCGGCGGCACCAGGAACCGCGTGGTCAGGGCCGCGGTGAACAGGCCGACGATGGTGAACACCGCCAGCTGTTGCAACCCGTCCACGCCGGAGAAGAAAAAGGTGAGATAGGCGATGCAGGTGGAGACCACGCCGGTCAGCAGGGTGCGCCACAGGGCGCGTACCGTGGCCCGCGACGGCTCATCCGGCCGCAGGTGGCTGAACAGATGCACCGGATAGTCCTGGGCCACGCCGATGAGGGTGAAGCCGAAGGCCAGGGTGATGCCGTGCATG
>DXCY01000089.1 GCA_019115725.1 Candidatus Luteimonas excrementigallinarum | reverse complement strand
CAAGGGGCGTTGGGGAAAATTTCCGCTCTTTGAGGTTTCCTGTTGCCAAGTGGACCAAACAGTGGCGGGCTGGCGACGGACGTCAGGCCCCGGTTCGCCGTGACCTGACGGGCCCCGCCGCAGCCGGGAGGCCTTTGCGCTCCATGTCCCCCGGCCTGCGCCTGCGGCTACGGCCTCCTCCTTTACTTACGCACAAAGGCCTCCCGGCCACGACGGGGCAAGGCTTCGGACCTGCTCCGCCGGCGCGTTGACTTCCGCTCCCGTAGGTCGGGGCTACGCCCCCGACACCCCACCCGCGCCGGCCGCATAGGGCCGACCTACGGCACGTTCGCCGGTAGGTCGGGGCTACGCCCCCGACGCCCCGCGGAACACACCCCCCTGCGTTCGCCGCAAGCCAGGTATTCCTCTGCACGAAGTCCTGAGCGTCGGGTGGGGGTGCCCCCGCGACCTATCAACGCCCGCTTTCCCTTGATCAGAAGAAGAACCTTTTTCCTCCCGGGATCCCCTCCCCGATTGACCAAAGTCAAGGCGCCCGCCAGCTCCGGCCCCTAAGCTTCTCCCATGCAGATTCCCATCCAGCCCCAGTTCGACGCCGGCCTGCTGCGGCGCTACGACCGCCCCGGCCCGCGCTACACCTCCTATCCGACCGCGCCCAAATTCACCGCGGACTTCGGTGAAGCCGAGCTGCGCGAAGCCGCGCTGGCCAGCAACGGAGACCCCATCCCCCGCCGCCTCTCGCTGTACGTGCACGTGCCGTTCTGCATGAGCCCGTGCTTCTACTGCGGCTGCAACCGGATCATCACCCGCGACCTGTCCCGCGGCGAGGCCTACCTCACCCGCCTGTACCGCGAGATCGCGACCGTCGCCGAGCTGTTCGACCGCGACCGCGAGGTGATCCAGCTGCACTTTGGGGGCGGCACTCCCAACTTCCTCGCCCCCGCCCAGCTGGCCGAGGCGGTGGATGCGCTGCGCAGCCAGTTCCACTTCTCCGACCATCGCGACCGCGACATCTCCATCGAGCTTGATCCGCGCTTCATCGGTCCGAAGGAAGTGGCTGAGCTGGCCGCGATCGGATTCAACCGCGCCAGCCTGGGCGTGCAGGATTTCGACCACGATGTGCAGGTGGCGGTGAACCGGGTGCAGTCGGTGGAGGAAACCTTCGCCGTGGTGGAGGCCTGCCGCGCGCACGGCTTCCGTTCGGTCAACCTGGACCTGATCTACGGCCTGCCGCTGCAGACCCGCGAGAGCTTTGCCCGCACCGTGGACAAGGTGCTGGAAGCGCGCCCTGACCGCCTGGCCGTCTACAGCTATGCCCACCTGCCGCAGCTGTTCCGTCCGCAGAAGCAGATCAACGAGGAGCAGCTGCCGGATGCGGAAACCAAGCTGGGCCTGCTGCAGCTGGCGATCGAGAAGCTGACCGCCGCCGGTTACGTCTATATCGGCATGGACCACTTCGCCCTGCCCGATGACGATCTGGCACGGGCGCAGGAGCGCGGCGGCCTGCACCGCAACTTCATGGGCTACACCACCCACGCCGATACCGACCTGATCGGCCTGGGGGTGAGCGCCATCAGCCACATCGGCAATACCTTCAGCCAGAACCCGCGCGACCTGCCCTCCTGGCAGATCGCGGTGGACGAAGGTCGGCTGCCGGTGTTCCGCGGCCTGCGCCTGGACGAGGACGACTGCCTGCGCGCCGACCTGATCCAGCGCCTGATGTGCCAGGGGGAAATCCCGGTGAGCGCGCTGGAGCGGCGCTACCTGATCAATTTCACCGAGTACTTCGCCGACGCCCTGGACCGCCTGCACCCGCTGGTGGAAGACGGTCTGGTGCGAGTGGAGCAGGACCGGATCACTGCCACCTCGCGCGGACGGCTGCTGTTGCGTAACATTGCCATGTGCTTCGACAGATACCTCAACCAGCCCACCGCCGAGCCGGCCGCTCCGCGCTATTCGCGTGCCATCTGACCGCATCGGCGGGATGGCGATGAGCACGCCGTTTCCGCATCACAGCCAGAGCACGCTGGCGGACGATGGTGACGATTTCACCTTCTGTTCCACCTGCGCGTTTTCGCAGGCCTGCCTGGCCGAGGGCATGGACAAGTCCGGGCTGCGCAACCTGCACATGCTGGTGGAGCACACCGAGCCGCTGCACGCGGGGGACCACGTGTTCCGCGCGGGCGATCCGTTCGAGGCCATCGCTGCGGTGCGCTCGGGCACGGTCAAGACCTACACCATCGACCGCGAGGGCCGCGAGCACGTGCTCGGCTTCCATTTCCCGGGCGAGGTGATCGGTCTGGACGGGATCGACGGCGACCGCTACCCGTGCAACGCGGTGGCGCTGGATACGGTAATGCTGTGCCAGTTCTCGTTCCCCAAGATCTCGGTGCTGGCCGCGCAGCTGCCGGGCCTGCAGCGACACCTGTTCCGGCTGCTCAGCCGCAACATCGGCCGCGCCGCGCTGCTGGACGGCGACTGGACCGCCGGCCAGCGCATGGCCGCGTTCCTGATCGGCCTGTCACGGCGCCTGGCCGCACGCGGGTTCTCACCGCACCGGTTCCAGCTGACCATGGCCCGCACCGATATCGGCAACTATCTGCGCCTGGCGCCTGAAACGGTGAGCCGGGTGCTGCGCCGGTTCCAGCAGGACGGACTGCTGCAGATCGAGCGCCGCGATGTGGAGCTGCTGGACCGCGCCCGCCTGGAAGCGCTGGCCGAGCCCATCCTGCGCAGCTGAACCTGCGCAGCTGATCACACCGGCCGGGCTACCCGGCCGCGCTGTTTGAACTCTCCTTGACCCAGGTCAAGCCGCCCCTGCGGCGACCGGCGCAGCATTGCCGCGTCACCCTGAGGAGAGTGCGTCACATGGATACAACCAAACGGCTGTGGTGGGGGCTGGGCACCCTGCTGGCCGTCACTTTCGCCATCATGCTGTGGATGGGTCGCGAGATCCATCAGCAGGCGCCCCCATTGCCATCCAAGGTCGTTACCGAAAGCGGCCAGCTCGTCTTCACCAAGGAAGAGCTCGAGACCGGACGCCAGGTCTGGCAGAGCTTCGGCGGCCAGCAGATCGGATCCATCTGGGGCCACGGTGCGCTGCTGGCGCCGGACTGGTCAGCCGAATGGCTGCACAAGGAGGCGCTGGCGATCCTCGATATCCGCGCCCGCGAGCAGTATGGCCAGCCCTACGAGGCCCTGGCCGCGGATGACCAGGCCAGGCTGCAGGCCCAGGTCCGCCCGGACCTGCGTACCAACACCTACGATGCCGACACCGACACGCTGGTGATTTCCGACGAGCGTGCGCGGGCCATCGAAGTGGTGTCCTCGCACTACGACCGGGTGTTCTCCGACGACGCGGAAATGTCCGCGCTGCGCGAGACCTACGCCCTGCGCGAGAACCCGATCCCCGATGCCGAGCACCGGCGCCTGATGTCGGGCTTCTTCTTCTGGGCCTCCTGGGCCACGGTGACCGAGCGCCCCGGCAGCGAAATTACCTACACCCACAACTTCCCGCACGATCCGGTCGTGGGCAACACGCCCACGTCCAGCAGCTTCATGTGGTCGATCTTCAGCATCCTGCTGATGATTGCCGGCATCTCGCTGCTGGTCTGGCACTACGCCGTCTTCCGCGATGAAGAAGCGCCGCTGGTACCGCCCAAAACCGACCCGTCGCTGGGCATCAAGGTCACCCCGTCGATGCGCGCGGTGGGCAAGTACTTCTGGCTGGTGATGGGGTTGTTCCTGGTGCAGATCCTGCTGGGCGCCACCACCGCCCACTACCAGGTGGAGGGCCAGGCCGCCTACGGCCTGCCGCTGGCGGACATCCTGCCCTACACCCTCACCCGCACCTGGCACACCCAGCTGGCGATCCTGTGGATCGCAACCGCATGGCTGGCCACCGGCCTGTACCTGGCCCCGGCGATCTCCGGGCATGAGCCCAAATTCCAGCGCTTCGGGGTGAACTTCCTGTTCATCAGCCTGATCCTGATCGTGGTCGGCTCGTTCGCCGGCCAGTGGATGGCGGTGATGAACAAGCTCGGCCTGGCCCACAACTTCTGGTTCGGGCACCAGGGCTGGGAATACACTGATATCGGCCGCTTCTGGCAGATCTACCTGTTCATCGGCCTGATGCTGTGGCTGCTGCTGATGGGCCGGGCGCTGTGGCCGGCGCTCAAGCGCAAGGACGAGACGTCATCCATCGCCGGGCTGCTGTTCCTGTCGGTGGTCGCGATCGGCCTGCTGTACGCCGCCGGTCTGGCATGGCGCGAGCACTCGCACATCTCGATCATCACCTACTGGCGCTTCTGGATTGTGCACCTGTGGGTGGAAGGCTTCTTCGAGGTCTTCGCGGTGGCGGTGATCAGCTTCATCTTCGTCAAGCTGCAGCTGGTACGCGGGCGCTCGGCCACCATCGCGGTGCTGTTCGCCACCATCGTATTCATGGCCGGCGGCGTGCTGGGCATGTTCCACCACCTGTACTTCTCCGGCACCACCACCTCGATCATCGCAGTGGGGGCAAGCATCTCGGCGCTGGAGGTGGTGCCGCTGGCGCTGATCGGTCTGGAGGCCTACGACACCTGGAAGAACGGCCGCGCCACGCCGTGGATGGCCCGGCACAAGTGGCCGATCATGTTCTTCCTGGCGGTGAGCTTCTGGAACCTGATCGGTGCGGGCCTGCTGGGCTTCCTGATCAACACGCCGATCGCGCTGTACTTCATGCAGGGCACCAACCTGACCGCGGCGCACGGCCACACGGCCCTGTTCGGGGTGTACGGGATGCTCGGCATCGGGCTGATGCTGTACTGCCTGCGCGGACTGAAGCCGGATGTGGTGTGGCGCGAGGGGCTGATCCGCTCGGCGTTCTGGTCGTTCAACATCGGGCTGACGCTGATGACGGTGCTGACGCTGCTGCCGCTGGGCGTGCTGCAGCTGGAGGCGAGCATGGAGGTTGGCTACTGGTACGCGCGTTCGGCGGAGTTCATGGACCGGCCGATCGTGGATGTGCTGGTGTGGCTGCGGACGCCGGGTGACGTGGTGTTCGCGGTGGGTGCGCTGCTGATCGCGGCCTTCGTGGCGTCGCTGTGGCTGCCTTCGCGCAAGACCGCCGCTCCGGTGTCGGAGGCGGCGTTGACCCGGGAGGGTTGAGGAACACGGGCCATTTGCGGTTCGGTTGATACCTGCGCGGTTCTGGATGCGTGGGTGTCGTGGAGGGG
>DXCY01000088.1 GCA_019115725.1 Candidatus Luteimonas excrementigallinarum | reverse complement strand
GACGACGGCCGCCTCGGGCTCGAGCACAGCTTCCGCTTCTACTGGTCGGACGACGGCGTGCAGCGTCATGTCGGGCGCATGGTGCTGCGGGGTGAAAAGCTGGTGTGGTTCAGCGGGCCGCTGCCCGGCGCATAGCCGGGCTGTCCACCGCGCACGGTTGCCGCGCCTACTTCACCACGCGCAGGTGGCCACGCCGGGGCGGCGTTGAATCCGGACCGGGCCCGTCCCCGTCATCGTTGCCGCCATCATCATGATCAACGCTGCGCGGCACGCCCTGCGGCGCTGTCGCCGGATCGCCCTCCGGATCCGCTGGCGCGCCGCCCACGTCTTCCGGCAGCACCATGCCCTGCCCGGTCTCCCGCGCATAGATGGCCACCACCGCCGCCATCGGCACATCAATCGGATAGCTGACGCCACCGAAGCGGGCCGAGAAGCTCACCGACTCGTTGTCCATCTGCAGCCGGGCCACGGCGCGCTCGGCCACGTTCAGCACCACCCTGCCGTCCTTGATGGCATGGGGCGGCACGCGCACACCGGGCTGCTCCGCGTCCACCAGCAGGTGGGGCGTCATGCCGTTGTCTGCGATCCACTCGTACAGCGCCCGCAACAGGTACGGGCGGTGGCTGGTCATCGCCGGGAAATCGTCTTCATCGCTCATGGGGCCAGTTTAACCGCTGCGGCCCCGGCGAGGCCCGGGCGCGTTCAGCCCGGAAGCTCGTTGAGCTTGCGCTCCGCGGCGGTCAGGCTGCGTTCGAAGGCCGGGCTGCGGAAGATCCGGCTGCCGTAGTCCTCGATCACCTTGCCGTCCCTGGGCAGCGGGACACCCAGCGCGGGCAGGCGCCACACGATCGGGGCCATGGCGCAATCGGCCAGGCTGATTTCGCTGTTGAGATAGAACTTGTGCACCTTGAACAGCGGCACCGACGCCGTCACCAGCTCCTTCAGGCGCTTGCGGCCCTCGTCGGCCTCACGCTTGGGACCGCGCTGGATCTTCTGGATCTGCGGCACCCAGTCGTGCTCCAGACGGAGCATCGCCAGGCGCAGCCGGGCCCGGGCCAACGGCTCGATCGGCATCAGCGGAGGATGCGGATAGCGCTCATCGAGGTATTCGCAGACCACGCTGGCCGCGTACAGCACCATGTCGCGCTCCACCAGGGTGGGCACCGAATGGTAGGGATTGAGATCGATCAGGTCCTCGGGGGGATCCTGCGGATCCACCGGGATCAGATCGTAGGTGACACCCTTGGCCGCCAGCACTAGGCGGACCCGATGGGACAGTACATCGTCATCGGATGAAAACAGGGTAAGCGCATTGCGCATGCGTGGACTCGCAGCCGCCATGTTGCCCTCTCCAGTCGCCGGATTCCGCCGGCCACATCAGGCGCCGCCCACCCCTTGCGTGCGGTCGCCACGGTTCCCCGGGTTTTCATCCGCGCCCGCCGGGTACCGCGCATCGCGCGCCCGGCAGTGCGGACCCGGCACTCCAGCCGGATCCGCCTCAACAAATGCGCGCGGTCTACTTACTTCACGTCCCGCCAGAACTCCTGCTTCAGGAACCAGGTGAGGAGCGTGAAGAACGCCAGGAACAGGAGGACCCAGACGCCGATGCTCTGGCGCTTGAGTGCCGCCGGCTCCGCGGCGTACTCGAGAAAAGCGGTGATGTCGCGGACGCTGCGCTGGAACTCCTCGGCGGTCTGGGAGCCCGGCTGGGCCACTTCCAGACGTTCGATGGTCGGCTCGCCGGATTCATCGGCCGGCCCCAGCACGGGGCGCTGCGGCCCCTGCAGGCCCCACAGCGGGTTGGGCATGGACACGTCGGGGAACCACGTGTTGTTCCAGCCCAGGGCGCTGGAGTCGTCCTGGTAGAAGCTCATCAGGAAGGTGTACACCCAGTCCGGCCCGCCGATCTTCGAGCGCACGGTCAGCGACAGGTCCGGCGGGGCAACGCCGAACCAGTCGGCGGCCGCGTCGGACGGCATCGAGGAAATGATGTGCTCGCCGAACGCCGCGCCGGAGAAGTTGAGGTTCTCCATGACCTCTTCTTCGCTCAGGCCCAGGTCTTCAGCCATGCGCGAGTAGCGCAGGTGCTGCAGCGAGTGGCAGGCCGAGCAGTAGTTCATGAACAGCTTGGCGCCCCGCTGCAGCGACGCCTTGTCGCTCAGGTCGGTGCCGGACTGCATCAGGCCGGCCGAGCCGCCGGCGGCCAGCGCCGAGAACGACAGCAGCAGGCCGGCGAGGATCGTCGCCGTACGGGCAAGGAAATTCTTAGTCATGCGTCGTCACCCGTTCCGGCACAGGCTTGGTGCTGTCCATCTTTGTCCAAATCGGCATGGTGATGAAGAAAGCGAACCAGTAGAAAGTCAGGACACGGCCAACGATGGTCTCGACCGGGTCGGTACCCGGACCGGCGCCGATCTTGCCCAGCCACACGAAGGCGATCGCGAGCAGGCCCAGAAGCACCTTCGACAGCAGGCCGCGGTAGCGGAAGGACTTGACCTTGGCGCGGTCGAGCCACGGCACCGCGAACAGGATCGCGATCGCGCCGAACATCACCAGCACGCCGCCGAGCTTGTCGGGGATCACCCGCAGCATCGCGTAGTACGGGGTGTAGTACCACACCGGCTTGATCAGCTCGGGGGTGACCATCGGGTTGGCTTCAACGAAGTTGTCGTGCTCGATGAACCAGCCGCCGAACTCGGGCACGAAGAAGATCACGAATGCCGCCAGGAACAGCATTGCCGCGACGTAGAACGTGTCCTTGACCGTGTAGTACGGGTGGAACGGTACGCCGTCCTTCGGTGCGGTCGGCGACCAGCGGTTGCCCTTCGGGCCCTTCTTGATCTCCACGCCGTCGGGGTTGTTGGAGCCAACCTCGTGCAGCGCGCCCAGGTGCAGCACCACCAGCAGCAGCAGCACCAGCGGCAGCGCGATTACGTGCAGGGCGAAGAAGCGGTTGAGGGTGGCATCGCTGGGCAGGTAGTCGCCCATGATCCACTCCACCAGGCCGCCACCGATGACCGGAATCGCGCCGAACAGCGAGATGATCACCTTCGCGCCCCAGAACGACATCTGGCCCCACGGCAGCACATAGCCCAGGAACGCCTCGGCCATCAGCACCAGGTAGATCAGCATGCCGAGGATCCACACCAGCTCGCGCGGCTTCTGGTAGCTGCCGTACATGAGCCCGCGGAACATGTGCAGGTACACGGCGATGAAGAAGAACGACGCGCCGGTGGAGTGCATGTAGCGGATCAGCCAGCCCCACTCCACGTCGCGCATGATGTATTCGACGGAGTGGAACGCCTCGGCGGCCGAGGGCTTGTAGTGCATCGTCAGGAAGATGCCGGTGACGATCTGGTTGACCAGGATCACCGTCGACAGCACACCGAAGATGTACCAGATGTTGAAGTTCTTCGGAGCGTAGTACTCCGTCATGTGCTTGCGGTACATCGGCATCAGCGCCGGCGCCCGCTCGTTGACCCAGTCCATCACGCCAGTGGCGCTACGGGTGAAGATGTTGGACATGATCAAGCCGCTCCTTCAGGGTCGACGCCAACGACGATGGTGTTGTCATCGGCATAGTGATGCGGAGGAACGACCAGATTGGCCGGCGCGGGCATGCCGGCGTAGACGCGACCGGACATGTCGAACTTGGACTTGTGGCAGGGGCAGAAGTAGCCGCCCTTCCAGTCGGCGTCGAACGGCGCGGGGCCGATCTCGGCCACCATCTCCGGCGAGCAGCCCAGGTGCGTGCAGATGCCAACCAGCACCAGCACTTCCGGCCGCAGCGAACGCAGGGTGGGGTCGCCTTCCAGCACATATTCCGGCTGCTGGTCGGCATTTTCCGACATCGGATCGCCAAGCACGCTGTCCAGGGTCGGCAGCGCATCGAGGATCGCCTGGGTACGACGGACCACCCACACCGGCTGGCCGCGCCACTCCACGATCATGCGCTGGCCCGACTGCAGGCCGCTGATGTCCACCGTCACCGGGGCACCGGCGGTGAGCGCGCGTGCACTGGGGTTCCAGGACTTGATGAACGGGATGGCCGCTGCACCGACTCCGACCGCACCGACCACTGCCGTGGTGGCGGTCAGGAATCTGCGCCTGCCCGTGTTGACTGGATCCTCGCCGCTGGCAGGATCGATCACCGCTTCATTGGCCATCCGGCACTCCGCAAACCTGATCGCTACTGTTGAAAATCGATTCCAGCGGCCTGTCCGGAGCCCGGACCCGCCGCCAAAGACAATGGAGTGTAACGGAAGCCTGAATCGGCCGACAATCTCTTGACAGTCGCCGGACGGCCTGCGAGGTCCATTTCCGGTCCCGTTCCGCCGGGCCGGAGCGCCTGCCGGCAAACGCGGCTGCGCTCATCCGGACCCGGTCAATGCGCACCGCTGGCGGAAGCCACGGCCAGCTGCCCGCGATAGCGCTCGGCCAGGATCGCCACCCGCTGCACGTATGTCTGCGTCTCGCGGTACGGCGGCACGCCGCCGTGGCGATCCACCGCGCCCTCGCCGGCGTTGTAGCCGGCGGAGGCCAGGGTGAGATCACCGTTGAAGCGCCGCAGCAGCCAGGACAGGTATTGCACCCCGCCGCGGATGTTCTGGCCCGGGTCGAAGGCATCCGTCACCCCGAACCGCTCGGCGGTGGCCGGCATCAGCTGCATCAGCCCCTGCGCCCCGGCACGGGACAGCGCCCTGGGGTTGAACGCCGATTCAGCGTGCATCACCGCGCGGACGATGGCCTCCTCCACGCCGAATTCGCGGGCCGCTGCGGCCACTTCATCGCGGAAGGCATCGGTATTGAGGCGCACGTTGGCGAAGCTCACCCCCGGCGATCCACAGGCGAAACAGTGTTCGATGAAGCTGTAGCTGATGGTGCGCATAGCCGTGGCACCGCTGGCCGCACTGCCGCGGGGCGGCGTGCTGGTGTAGTGGCGAACGCCGTCCTTGATATAGGAATAGACCTGCCCGCTGACCCGGCGCCCGCCTGTGCTGGGCGGCCGGGCGGGTGCAGGCGCGGACGCTGCGGCGGGAGTTGCGCCGGAAGCGCCACCCATGAACGTGGCCGGGGCCACCCCACCGGCCGGCGCGGCAGTCGCCGCCGGGCTTGGCGCGGGCGTGCGCCGGGGACTTGAACGCTCGGGTCGGTAGCTGGCAGCCACGGTACAGCTGGCGCCGCTGATCCGCTTGCTGACGTACTGCGGCACGCCATCGGCGCCGACGCAGCGGTAAAGGGTGCCCGCCGCGGCCGGAAAGGCCACGCAGACGCACAGCGCTGCAATGAGTCCCCTTACCCCCTTCATTGGCCGGAGTTTCCCCTGATCAGCGCCGTTTGCCAAGTACGCGTATCCGCGGCAAACGTGACCCATTACACTAACCGGCCCCAAAAACCGCGGACTCACCGCCGCCATCCGGCCCGGACTACCCGCCGTGCCCCGGAAACGCCATGACCACACCCCACTCCCCCGGCCAGCCGGCCCAGTCTTCCACCGCTCCCGCTTCGCCAGACCACGCCGGCTCCGCCGCAGCAGTGCGCGGCAAGCTGTTCATCCAGACCCACGGCTGCCAGATGAACGAGTACGACTCCTCGCGCATGGCCGATGTACTGGCCGCCGCCGAAGGCCTGGAGCTGACCGACAACGTAGAAGAGGCGGATGTTGTGCTGGTCAACACCTGCTCGATCCGCGAGAAGGCGCAGGAGAAGGTGTTCAGCCAGCTGGGCCGCTGGAAGTCGTTGAAGAAGGATGGCAAGCCGGTGCTGATCGGCGTGGGCGGCTGCGTGGCGTCGCAGGAAGGCGAGGCGATCATCAAGCGCGCGCCGTACGTGGACCTGGTGTTCGGCCCGCAGACCCTGCACCGGCTGCCGGAGCTGATCCGTGCCCGCCGCGAGGAGGATCGCCCGCAGGTGGATATCAGCTTCCCGGAGATCGAGAAGTTCGACCGCCTGCCCGAGCCGCGCGCCGAAGGTCCGAGCGCGTTCGTTTCGATCATGGAAGGCTGCAGCAAGTACTGCAGCTTCTGCGTGGTGCCCTACACCCGCGGTACCGAGATCAGCCGCCCGTTCGAGGACGTGCTGGTGGAAGTGGTGCGCCTGGCCGGACAGGGCGTGCGCGAGGTCAACCTGCTGGGCCAGAACGTCAACGCCTACCGCGGGCCGATGGACGGCACCAATGAGCTGGCTGATCTCGGCCTGCTGATCCGCACCATCGCCGAGATCGACGGCATCGACCGCATCCGCTTCACCACCTCGCACCCGCTGGAGTTCTCCGACTCGTTGGTGGAGGCCTATCGCGACGTGCCGCAGCTGGCCAACTACCTGCACCTGCCGGTGCAGTCGGGCAGCGACCGGGTGCTGGCGGCGATGAAGCGCGGCTACACGGCGCTGGAGTTCAAGCAGAAGATCCGCAAGCTGCGCGCGGTGCGGCCGGACATCTCGATTTCCTCGGATTTCATCGTCGGCTTCCCGGGCGAGACCGATGCGGACTTCGAAAAGACCATGAAGCTGATCGAGGACGTGGGCTTCGACCAGAGTTTCTCCTTCATCTACTCGCGCCGCCCGGGCACCCCGGCGTCGGAGCTGCCGGACGAAGTGCCGGATGAAGTGAAGCACGCGCGGCTGTCGCGGCTGCAGGCGCATATCAACGACTACTCGGCCGGGATTTCGCGGGCGATGGTCGGCAGCGTACAGCGGGTGCTGGTGACCGGACCCTCGCGCAAGGACCCGAACGAGCTGACCGGCAAGACCGAGAACATGCGCTCGGTGAACTTCGCCGGCCATCCGCGGCTGATCGGCCAGTTCGTCGACGTGGTGATCACCGAGGCGCTGAGCAATTCGCTGCGCGGCCGGGTCCGCGAGGTCACGTCGGGGGCGTAGCCCCGACCTATGCGGCCGGCGCGCGCCGGTTCAGTAGAAGCCGCAGCCTCAACGTCGGGGGCGTAGCGCCCGTAGGTCGGCCCTACGCGGCCGACGCGCGCCGCGTCCGGCGCCGGCTCAATCCAAGCGCTTGCGGAACTGGCTGATGGCCACGGTCATGGTGACCACGGTGAACGCCACCAGCGCCAGCACCGCCGGCCACAGCTCCCAGATGCTGGCGCCGCGCAGCATGATCCCGCGGATCAGGCGCAGGAACTGGGTCATCGGCAGCACCTCGGCGCCCCACTGCACCACGTCGGGCATGCCGGCGAACGGGAACATGAAGCCCGAGATCAGGATCGAGGGCAGGAACACCAGCATCGCCACCTGGATCGCCTGGAACTGGGTGCGGGTGCGGGTGGAGATCAGCAGGCCGATGGCCAGGTTGGCGAAGATCAGCAGCAGCGCCGCGATGTAGACGTCCACCAGGCTGCCGCGCAGCGGGATGGAAAACAGCCAGAACCCCAGCACCAGGATCAGGCTGGTCTGGATCAGGCCGATCACCGCGTACGGCAGCACCTTGCCGATCATCAGCGCGCTGCGGCTGAGCGGGGTCGCGATCAGCAGCTCCATGTTGCCGCGCTCGCGCTCGCGCACCGCCGCCATCGCGGTGAACATCATCATGGTCATGGTGAGGATAATGCCGATCAGCCCCGGCACGATGGTCACCGCCGAGCGGCGCTCGGGGTTGTAGAAGCTCACCACCTCGATCTGCGGCGCGTGCGCCGCCGGATGCACGCCGTTGGGGCCTTCCAGCGGCATCTGCGCCAGCTGGTTGGCTGCGGCCTGGACCACGGTATCGGTGCCGTCCACCATCACCTGCACCGCCGGCCGGCCGTCGGCCAGGCGGCGCTCGTAATCAGGCGGGATGGCGATGCCGACGCTGACCTCACCGCGCCTGAGCATGTCCACCAGCTGCTGCGGGCTGTCTGCCACGCGCTCCAGATCGATCACCCCGGTGGCGGCCATGTCCATCACCGCAGCGCGCGAGGTGGCGGTGCGGGCCTGGTCCACAACCGCGGTCTCCAGGTTGCGGGGATTGAGGTTGATCGCGTAGCCGAACAGCAGCAGATCCACCACCGGGATCAGCACGATCATCACCACGCTGATCCGGTCGCGGCCCATCTGCCGCAGTTCCTTCAGGGCGACGGCCCACATCCGGCGCAGGTTCTTCATCCGCCGACTCCTTCAGCGACTTCTTCAGCCGCGCGGCCATGAGTGGCAGCCACGAACACGTCCTCCAGGTTGGCCGCCACCGGCTCCACCTCGGCTTCAAGCCCGGCCCCGGCCAGCGCTTCACGGATCGCATCCACGCTGTCGCGGCCGGGCGCGGACAGCACCCGCAGGCTGTTGCCGATCTGGGCCGCGCTGATCACCCCGGGCAGGCCGGCCAGCGCCTGCTGCGCGCGGCGCGGATGGCGGGCGTGCACCTGCACGCTGCGGCCGTCCAGCGCCCCGGCCAGCTCGCCCGGAGCGCCATCGGCCACCAGCGCGCCACGGTCGAGGATGGCGATGCGGTGGCAGCGCTCGGCCTCGTCCATGTAGTGGGTGGAAACCAGCAGGGTGGTGCCCGCATCGGCCAGCTCGAACAGCTTCTCCCAGAAGTCGCGGCGTGATTCCGGGTCGACCGCGCTGGTCGGCTCGTCCAGGAACAGCAGCTCCGGCTCATGGATCACCGCCGCAGCCAGCGCCAGGCGCTGCTTCTGCCCGCCGCTCATGGTACCGGCCAGCTGCTTCTGGCGGTCGGCGAAGTGGTAGCGGCCGATCAGCTCGTCCACCCGCCGGCGGGTGGCGGCGCGGTCGAGGCCGTACACGGCGGCGAGGAATTCCAGGTTCTCGCGCACGGTGAGGTCCTCGAACAGCGAGAACTTCTGGGTCATGTAGCCGATCCGCAGGCGCAGGGCCTCGGCCTGCTCGGGCACGCGCATGCCCAGCACTTCGATCTCGCCGTCGCTGGGGGTCAGCAGCCCGCACAGCATACGGATGGTGGTGGACTTGCCGGATCCGTTGGGGCCGAGGAAGCCATACACGGTGCCGCGCGGCACGGTCAGATCCACGCCGTCCACGGCTACCAGCTCGCCAAAGCGCCGGGTCAGGCCGCGGGCGCGGATGGCCGGCGCCGCCGTGCCGGTCGAGGCCGGCGCAGGGTGAACGCCATCCATCACCGCGTCCCTTGGTCGAAGTGGAATTCCACCTGCACCGGCAGGCCGGCGGGCAGCCCGGACGCGGCCGGCTCCAGCTGTACTTCGGCCAGGTAGCCCAGCCGCGACACGTCGTCGCCGATCAGCGCGTAGTACGGGGTGAAGGCGGGCTCGCTGCGGATCATGCGGACCTCGCCGGCGTAGGTCCGGCCGCTGCCTTCCAGGCGGACCCGGACGCGGCTGCCCACATCCACCTGTTCGCGGATCGGCTGCGGCACGTGGATCCGGGCATGTGGGGCATCCCCCACCAGCAATACGGCCAGCGGCGCGCCGATCGGCGCCTGGTCGCCGCTGCGGTACGGCAGGCTGTCCACCCGGCCAGCGCGCGGTGCCACGACGCTCAACTTTTCCGCGGTGGCCTCCTCGGCGCGGAAACGAGCCTGCGCGGCCTGGAGGGCCGCACTGGCCTGGGCCAGCTGCTCGGGGCGCGCGCCGTTGAGCAGCTCGTCCAGGGCGGCCTGCCCGGCCCGCACCTGGGCCTCGGCGCTCTCCGCCGCGGCGCGCGCGGCATCCACGTCGGCGGCAGAGACCAGCTGCTCGCTGCCCAGCGGCGCCAGCCGCTGATAGCGGGCCCGGGCGTCGCGGGCCTGGGCGCGGGCGGCAGCCAGGCTGGCCCGGGCCTGGGCGATGTCTTCCTCGCGCGGGCCGGCCTGGAGTTCCAGCAGCGCCTCGCGGCGCTGGTTAGCCTCGGCCAGGCTGGCCACCAGGCGGGCATCGCCGCGGGTGCGCTCAAGGGTGAGCAGCGCGGTGCCCTCGCCCACCTGTTGGCCTTCGCGCACGTGGATGCCGATGATCCGCTCGCCCTCCGGCGCCGGCACGGTGATGCGGTCGTACTCCAGGGTGCCCAGCGCCTGCGGCGCGCCCTTGCCGCAGGCGGCGAGGACGACGGCCACCAGGGCCAGCACAACGAGGCGGGATGCCAGGGAAAAACAGACTTTCATTCGGCAAGCTCCAGTCCGCGCCCGACCAGGGCGAGCGCGTGGGTGCGGATGTGATCGATCTCCAGCGCCTGGCCGGGAAACAGCTGTTGCCAGATCGGCAGGCCGGCGGCGGGAAACAGGGTCAGGCCCACCAGCGAAACCATCAGCAGGCGCGGATCCAGGCCGGAATTGAGCCGGCCTGCGGCCTGTTCGCCGGCGATGCGTGCGGTGAGGATGCGGGTGATCTCGGGGGCCATCCGCTCCACCAGCAGCCCGCGCAGGCTGCCGCCCTCGCTGACCACCTCGCGGATCCACAGGGCGGACAGCCACGGGTGCTCCTGCACCAGCGCGCAGAGATGGTCGATGAACCCCTCCAACACCTGGCCCAGGCTGGCATCGGGCATGCCGATCAGTCCGGCACGCACCTGTTCGAAGACCGGCATCAGGCGCTCGGCGATTACCGCATCGCGCAGGCCCGCGGCATCGGCGAAGTAGTAGTGCAGCGCGGCGGGCGTCACTCCGGCCTGCCCGGCGATATCGCGCAGCGTGGTGGCGGCGATGCCGCGACGCACGTAGCACTGCAGCGCGGCATCAAGCGCCAGCGCGCGCCGATCAACGTTACCGGCGGGCCGGCCGGGCTGGCGCGGTGCGCCGGGCCCGGTCCCGTCAGGACCGGCGCCCAGGGGACTGGAAGGTGGCTTGGTGTTCATGGGGAAAATTATTAATTGCCTGATCAATTAAAGGAGGAACGCGGGCTGAATCACCCGTTCCGCGCCGTTTGCGCCACGCCCATGCCGCGGTGCGCTACCCTCCCCCGGCTATGACCGAGACCACCCAGCGCGACTTCACCCTCGACCCGGCCGACAACGAACGGCTGGCCAACCTTGCCGGCCCGTTCGACGGCCATCTGCGCCAGATCGAACTGCGCCTGGGCGTGGAGATCGCCAATCGCGGCAACGTGTTCCGCGTAACCGGCCGCGATGCGGACACCGTGGCCCGCACCGAAAAGCTGCTACGCGGGCTGTACGAGGAAGCCGCCACCGAAACGCTGGACAGCCAGGCCATCAACGTGCGCATGAGCCACGCCAATCTCGAGCGCAATCCCGAGGATTACGTGCCGCAGGAAGTGGCGGTGAAGGTCAAGCGCGGCACCGTGCGCGGGCGCGGCGCCAACCAGGCGAAGTACCTGCATTCGATCGCCACCCACGACATCAACTTCGGCATCGGCCCGGCCGGCACCGGCAAGACCTTCCTCGCGGTGGCAATGGCGGTGGAGGCGCTGAACGAATCGAAAGTGCAGCGCCTGGTGCTGGTGCGCCCGGCGGTGGAGGCCGGCGAGAAGCTCGGCTTTCTGCCCGGCGACCTCAGCCAGAAGGTCGATCCCTACCTGCGCCCGCTCTACGACGCCCTGTACGAAATGCTGGGCGTGGAGAAGGTGATCAAGCTGCTGGAGCGCAGCGTGATCGAGATCGCGCCGCTGGCCTACATGCGCGGGCGCACGCTCAACGATGCCTTCGTGATCCTGGACGAGGCCCAGAACACCACCATCGAGCAGATGAAGATGTTCCTGACCCGGCTGGGCTTCGGCTCCACCGCCGTGGTCACCGGCGACCTCACCCAGGTTGATCTGCCCAAGCACGTGAAGTCCGGCCTGCGCGATGCGATCGACGTGCTGGGCGACGTGGACGGGGTGAGCTTCACCTTCTTCGAATCGCGCGACGTGGTCCGCCATCCGCTGGTGGCGCGCATCGTCAACGCCTATGAGCGGCGCGACGCGCAGGACGCACCGCCCGGCCCGGCGTAGACTTCAGGGGTCTCCTGACACGGATGCAGACATGGCCCTGCCCAGGTTCCCCGCCCTTTCCGCCGCCCTGCTGACCCTGGCCCTTGCCGGGCCTGTTGCCTTGGCCGCGGAGGACGCCGCGCAATCAACGCGCGCCTATGTGGAAACCAGCTATCTCATCGCACCGAAGCGGATCGGCGAGTTCACCCTGGTCCAGACCCGGTTCGACCCGGACAACAAATATGCCGGGCCGGGCTTCCGCTACCAGGCCGAATCCCACCCGGACTTCCGTGTGGACGTGTACGTCTATCCCGCCGGCCGCATGGGCCAGACCGAAGCCATGAGCACGGGCATGGAGGCATTCCGCAGCCAGCTGGATCAGGCGGTGGCGGCGGAGATGTATTCCGATCTGGTGGTGCAAGAGGCGCCGTTTGCATTCGCGCAGGAGTCCACGCTGCAATCGACGCCGGAGCCCGACCCCGACGACCCCTTCGCCGCAAGCATCATCGCGGCCAATCTGGCGTCCTCGCATCCGGAGGGTCGCAAGCTGTCGATGACCCTGCAGCTCAAGCCCGAGGATGCGCCGGCCTATTCCGCCGGCTATCTGATGTATCGCCAGCTGTATTACTTCAAGCTCCGCGCCTCCGCGCTGCAGTCGCAGATCGACGCGGAACAGTTCCATGCCTTCGCCGACCGCGCTGCGCTGACCCTGTTGCCGGCCATCGAGGCCGCACACGTGGGCGACTGCGCCAATGCCACCCTCACCGTCGATCCCGGGGCTCCGTCCGGGGAAGTGTTGCAGGCCCTGATCACCCAGAGCTCCGAGCAGCTGGGCTACAACTGCCACCAGAGTGCGGAAGCGGCTGGGATCAGCGGAAAGTCGGCCGAGGCGGACCTGGTGACCATCCACTACGAGCCGCACGAATGGAGGGCGCAATGACCCTGGGACCCGAGCGCCTGGACGTGGCGGTGGCCTATGCCGCCCCGCGCCGGGGGGTGCCGGCCGCGATCAGCTTCCGCCGCTGGGCCACGGCCGCGCTGGCCGGGCGCATCCGCGAGGCCGACCTGGCCATCCGCATCGTGGACGAGAGCGAGGGCCGCGCCCTCAACCGGCACTACCGCGGCAAGGACTACGCCACCAACGTGCTGAGTTTCCCGGCCGAACTGCCCGAAGGGCTGCCGGAAGACTTCCACATGCCGCTGCTGGGCGACCTGGTGATCTGCGCCCCGGTGGTGGCCCGCGAAGCGCGCGAACAGGGCAAATCGCCGGCAGCGCACTACGCCCACCTCACCGTGCACGGCACCCTGCACCTGCTCGGCTGGGACCACGACGATGACCGCGAGGCGGAGGCGATGGAACAGCTGGAGCGCGAGATCCTCGCCTCGCTGGGCATCGCCGATCCCTACCTGGACGCCTGACCCTCCCCACCCGCCCATCAGGGACGAGCCACGATGACAGTGCCGGTCAGAGAACGCCTCCCCGCGCTGGACGTGCTGCGCGGCATCGCCATCCTCGGCACCCTGGCCACCAATATCTGGATCTTCACCCACCCGCACGCATCGCTGGCGGTGATCCACGGCCACTTCGGCGCGGCGGCGGCGCGCGGCCCCGTCGAGGCGGTGCTGCAACAGCTGCCGCAGGGCAAGTTCCTCGGCCTGCTGGCGCTCCTCTTCGGCATCGGCCTGGCCATCCAGCAGCGCTCGGCCCGCGCCGCCGGCCGCCGCTGGCCGGGCCCCTATCTGTGGCGCCCGGCCCTGCTGTTCGTCGATGGCCTGCTGCATTACCTGCTGGTGTTCGAATACGACATCCTCATGGGCTATGCCGTCAGCGGCGCGGTGGTGGCCTGGCTGCTGGCGACCAGCGATCGTTCACAGCGCGCGTGGATGTGGACGGCGGCGTGCCTGCATCTGGCGCTGCTCAGCCTGCTGAGCCTGGGGGCGATGGTGGATGACTTCAGTGATGGTCCGCTGCCGGCATTCAATCCGTACGTGGACGGGTCATGGTGGCAGCTGGTGCAGCTGCGACTGCGCTATTTCCTGCTGTTCCGGGCCGAGGCGATGTTCGTGTTCTGCCTTACCGTGGCCCTGTTCCTCGCCGGTGCGCGGCTTCACGCCCGCGGCGTGCTGGCACCGGAAGGCGCGGGGCTGCGCCGCCGGCTGATGATCATCGGTTTCGGCATCGGCCTGCCGCTGGACCTGCTGATTGGCCTGGGCGGTGGCATGGCCGGCGGGATCTTCGCCCGCTATGCCACCGCCCCGCTGATCTCCCTGGGCCTGCTGGCGCTGGTGGCCCAGTGGTACGTGTCCCGTCCGGCGCCCGGCGCGGCCGGACGCTGGATGGCCGACCTCGGAAGGGTGGCACTGAGCGGCTACGTGCTACAGAACCTGATCACCTCCACCCTCTGCTATGGCTGGGGGCTGGGCCTGGCAGGGCGGATGCCCGAAGCCCTGCGGGTCCCCGGCACGATCGTCATGTTCCTGGCCGTCAGCGCCCTGGTGCTGGTATTTGCCCGGCTGTGGCTGCGCCGGTTCCGCCACGGACCGCTGGAGTGGCTGTGGCAGGCCGGATACCGGCGGCTGACTGGCGGCCGCGCCAGTCGGCCGGGCAGTGATGAAGCGCGGGTTCCGCGCTAGACTTTGCGGGTAGCCCCGTTGGGCGTTCACGTTACCGAAATGGCAGAAGACGACAGTCGACCTTCACCGCAGGACACCCATGAAAAACGCCGCAGCTGGCTGGACCGCATCAGCTCGGCACTCTCAGGCGAGCCGACCACCCGGGAAGACCTGGTGGAAATCCTCCGCGACGCCGAGGCCGGCGGCCTGATCCTTCCCGACACGCTGCTGACGATGGAAGGCGCGATGTCGATCTCGGAGATGACCGTGGGCGACGCGATGATCGCGCGCTCGCAGATGGTCTC
>DXCY01000087.1 GCA_019115725.1 Candidatus Luteimonas excrementigallinarum | reverse complement strand
CAGGGTCTGCCCGTCCAGGGTCAGCCCGGCCGGCGAGGTACTCATCGCATCCTCGAACGGAATCTGCTCGTGCACCTGCCAGGCGTCGCCATCGCGGCGCAGGATGTCCATGCCGCCGTCGGGGCGGGCGCGGGTGGCGTAGCGCAGGTTGTAGTCGGCGTCGGCCATGTAGCCGGCGATCATCTGCGTGTTCTCTTCCACCAGGGTGCGCTCGCCGCTGGCCAGATCCACCCGGTACAGGTCGTGCCACTGTGCGTCGCGGTCGTTCATGCCCACCAGGATGCTTTCGGGGTGGTTGCGGCTGACCCCGGCGACGCTGGCGGTGGTCTTCTCGAACGGGGTCAGGTCGCGGGCTTCGCCGCTGTCCAGGTCGAGCGAATACAGGTGGAAGTCCTCGTCGCCGCCGCTGTCGCGCAGGTACAGCAGGGTGCCGGGGCGGTAGGACCAGAAGTAGGCGCGGATGCCGCGGCCTTCGTCGCGGGTCACCGGGCGCGCGCTGTTGAGGTCGCCGGCTGGCGCGATCCACAGGTTCAGCACGCCGCCGACCGGTGCAATCCAGCTCAGGTATTCGCCGTCCGGGCTGATGCGCACGCTGGCGCGCTCGGGATTGCCGAACAGGGCCTCGCGGGGAATCAGTTCCACCTCCTCGATCGAGGACGGCCCGGTCTGGGCGGTAGTGTCCGCGTCACCGCTGTCTCCGCGCGGCCCGCATGCGGACAGGGACAGGGCAATGCAGCTGGCAAGCAGCAGTGAACGATGTGGCATATGGGATTCCCCGTTGATGTGGTACGACAGTGCCGGAATTTATCCGGAACCCTGGGGGGGCGTGTTGCCGGGGCGTTAAATGTCCTGGGTGACTTTTGGCGTGTCGGCCGCGGTGATCAGCCGCGGAAATCAGGCCGCCAGCGGCGCCTGCTGGCTGTCAAAGCCCCGATAGCCGAGCGCCTCGGTCAGGTGCGCCGTGGCAATGGTGTCGTTGCCAGCCAGATCGGCAATGGTGCGCGCGACCCGAAGGATGCGATGCATGGCGCGGGCGGACAGCTGCAGCGACTCGATGGCGCGCTCCAGCAGCAGCTGGTCCGGCGGGGCCAGACGGCAGGTCTCGAGGGTGCCGGCATGGTCCAGGCGCGCGTTGGGCACGCCGGCACGGGCCAGCTGGCGCTCGCGCGCGGCCTGCACCCGGGCGCGGATGGGGGCACTGGGCTCTCCATCGGGGGCGTCCGGGCGCAGCAGCTGGGCCGGCAGGCGACGCACGTCCACGTGCAGGTCGATCCGGTCCAGCAGCGGGCCGGAAACGCGCGCGCGGTAGCGGTGGATGGCGTCCGCGCCGCAGTGGCAGCGCCCTGAGACATCGCCGGCCCAGCCGCATGGGCACGGATTCATGGCCGCCACCAGTTGGAAGCGGGCCGGGAACGTGCACTGGCGGGCGGCGCGGGAGACGGTGACGGCGCCTGATTCCAGCGGCTCGCGCAGCACTTCCAGCGCCTGCCGCTGCCACTCGGGCAGTTCGTCGAGGAACAGCACGCCGTGGTGGGCGAGGGAGATCTCGCCCGGCCGGGGCTCGGTACCACCGCCGGCCAGGGCCACCGGGCTGGCGGTGTGGTGCGGGGCCCGGAACGGGCGCTCGCGCCAGCGACTGGCATCCAGCCCGCGGCCCGCTGCCGACGCCACCGCGGCCGCTTCCAGGGCCTGATGCTCTTCCATCGGCGGCAGCAGGCCGGGCAGGCGCGAGGCCAGCAGGGTTTTGCCACAGCCGGGTGGCCCGGAAAACAGCAGGTGGTGCTCCCCGGCGGCGGCGATCTCCAGCGCGCGCCGGGCCTGCAGCTGGCCGCGGACATCGCGCATGTCCGGGCCGGGATGCGGCTGGACCGGCGCGGGACGGGTGGCGGCGATGGGTTTCTGTCCGCCCAGCAGGGCACAGACTTCCAGCAGGGTGCGGGCGCCGAATACCTGGGCGCCGGTGGCCAGGGCCGCTTCCCCGGCACAGGCCGCCGGAACGATCAGCCGCCGTCCCGCTGCGGCGCAGGCCAGCGCGGCCGGCAGCACCGCGTCCACGGCCCGCAGCTTGCCGGTCAGACCAAGTTCGCCGATGAACTCGGCGTCGCGCAGCGGTTCGGCCGGGATCTGGCCGCTGGCGGCCAGGATGCCCAGGGCGATCGGCAGGTCGAAGCGGCCGCCATGCTTGGGCAGGTCGGCCGGGGCGAGGTTGACGGTGATCCGCCGCTGCGGAAATTCAAACTGGGCGCACTGGATGGCTGCCCGTACCCGGTCCTTGGCTTCGCGGACCGCGGCTTCCGGCAGGCCGACGATGGACATGCCGGGAAGCCCGCCCGCCAGGTGGACCTCAACCGCCACTGCGGGGGCGGATACCCCCGCACGCGCGCGTCCATGCACGAGTGCGAGTGTCATCGGGAGGACTCAGTGCGCGGGCGGGGCCGCGTTCGGGGAAGACTTGCCTTCCAGCTCGGCTTCCAGCCACTGCACGGCCTGCTCCAGGGCTTCGAGCTTCTCGCGGGTGCGCAGCAGCACCGCGCGCTGGACCTCGAATTCTTCCCGACTGACCAGATCAAGCTTGGTCAGGCCGCTCTGCAGCACGGCCTTGAAGTTCTCCTGCAGCTCTTCGCGGCTTTCGCGCATGGAGGGCGGTACCAGACCGCTGAGGCGACGGGCCAGGTCGTCGATGTGGCCGAGATCAATCATGGTGTGTCCATCCTCCGGGGGAGTATTGGGGGCAGCATGTCGCAGGGCGCGGAGGAATGCTGTCGGCACGGTCCGTGTCAGCGGGTAGGAAAAGTCTGACCGGCCATGCGGCGGCGTATTGTACCGGCGTGTCGCTCATGCCGTGGGCGGTTATGCTGCGCCCAAACAGGATGGAGTCCGCGTGATGAAGATGGTCGTGGCCATCATCAAGCCGTTCAAACTCGACGATGTGCGCGAAGCGCTGGCCGAGGCCGGGGTGACCGGCATCACCGTGACCGAAGTGAAGGGGTTTGGCCGGCAGAAGGGCCATACCGAGCTCTACCGCGGGGCTGAATACGTGGTGGATTTCCTGCCCAAGCTCAAGCTGGAGGTGGCGGTCACCGACGAGCAGCTGGATCCGGTGGTGGAGGCCATCCTGGCTTCGGCCAATACCGGCAAGATCGGCGACGGCAAGATCTTCGTGCAACCGCTGGAGCGGGTGGTCCGCATCCGTACCGGGGAGCTGGACGGCGACGCCCTGTAGCCGGCGTTGACGCAGCGCGGATCCTTGCCCATCCTGCGGCTACGACTATCGAAACGGGGTGGGATATGCGCAACTGCGGGAAGATTTCATTGGGTGTGGCAGCTTTCTTTCTGGCCGCTGCGGTACAGGCTGGTGACTCCCGGGTTGATGCTGTCCAGGCAGGCGCTTCCCAGGCGGGAGTCTCCCAGATCATGGTCAATACGGACGCACAGGCCATTGTTGCCCAGCAGCGGGAGATCCAGGCCGAGGCAGCGGCCGGGCGCGGTCGATACAAGGATATGGCTCCCAGCGTCATGGGTGAGCTGCGCGGACACCAGACGCTGGTGCTGCAGCTGCTCGATGGCAAGGAGCGTTCCACCGAGCTGCCGCAGGAGCAGCAGATGGAGCTGTTCAACTCCCTTGAGGCCATCTCGGCCATCATCAACAAGGCTGAAGACGAGCGGATGATCTGCCGGCGTGAGCGCACGGTCGGCAGCCGGATGGCCACCAATGTGTGCCGTACCGTGGGCGAACGCCGGTCAGCTCAGGAGGAAGCGCGCGATGCCATGACGGACCGCGGCGTCATGTGCACCACCTGCGGCCCGCAATCAGGCTGGCGCGGCAACTGAGGTTCCCCCAGCGGGGGGCCGCCCCAGGCGGCCCGGTCTTCCTGACGCGTCGCGGTCAGCTTAAGAGTGCCTCGCGCACGAACGGCGGCAGCACCTGCGCCGCCCTGTGCATGTCGGCGCTGTAGTAGCTGGTGTCAAACGGTTTGGCGGCAGCATCTGCCTGACGGAAATCAAAGCCGCGTCCGCCCTTGCGGGCCAGGGTGCAGCTCCACCAGCCCGAGGGATAGCAGGGCTGCGGGAAGGGCAGGGTCTGGAAGCTGTCGAAGCCGGCCTTGCCCATCTCGGCGCGGATGTCCCTGATCAGGTCCAGCAGCACCAGCGGTGATTCGGACTGCTGCACCAGGATGCCGTCGTCCTTGAGCGCACGGAAGCAGCTCTCGAAGAACGCCTTGTTGAACAGGCCCACCGCCGGCCCGACCGGGTCGGTCGCGTCCACGATCACCACGTCCAGGCTGCCCGGCGCGCAGTTGGCCATGTACGCGATGCCGTCGTCGAACAGCACCTCGGCGCGTGGATCATTGTTGGATTCGCACAGTTCGGGGAAGTACTTCTCCGACATGCGCGTGACCTGCTCGTCGATGTCGCACTGCACGGCGCGCTCCACGCCCGGGTGGCGCAGCACCTCGCGCAGGGTGCCGCAGTCGCCGCCGCCGATGATCACCACGTTTTTCGGGTCCGGATGGGTGAACAGCGCCGGGTGCGACATCATCTCGTGGTAGAGGAAGTTGTCGCGCGTGGTCACCATCATCGCGCCGTCGATCAGCATCACGTTGCCCCAGTCGGTGGACTCGTACACCTCGATCTTCTGGAATGGCGACTGCACCTCGTCCAGCTTGCGGGTGACGCGGAAGCCGATGGCCGAGCCGGTGGGTTCGAAGTTTTCGTACAGCCAGGTGGGGGCGCTCATGCGGCGGTATCCAGGGCGGGGCGGGAGCCGCGCATTGTAGGGCGGGCGCCTGGTTGCCGCCATCAAACCGCAGGTATCGCCGGCCCCCGCGTGCGGATGAATGCGGCGGCGCCGGCGGGCGCGGGACGGGCCTACAATGGCCGCTTCCCCCGTTCCGGATCCTGTCCATGACCGCCTGGACCCCCGACCGCGCCCGCAAGACCTATTCGATCCCGCACTGGTCATCCGGCTACTTCGATGTGGATGACGGCGGCCGGATGCTGGTGCGCCCGCGCGGCCCCGGCGGGCCATCGGTGGGGCTGGCCGATGTGGTGGACCGGGCGCTGGAGCAGGGCGTGAACCTGCCGGTGCTGGTGCGCTTTCCGGACATCCTCGGCGATCGCCTGGCCGCGCTGCAGGCGGCCTTTGCCCAGGCCCAGGCCGATTGGGACTACACCGGCGGCTACACCGCGGTGTACCCGATCAAGGTCAACCAGCACCGCGGCGTGGCCGGCACGCTGGCCTCGCACGCCGGCGAGGGCTTCGGCCTGGAAGCCGGCAGCAAGCCCGAGCTGATGGCGGTGCTGGCGCTCTCGCGTCCCGGCGGCCTGGTGATCTGCAACGGCTACAAGGATCGCGAATACATCCGTCTGGCGCTGATTGGCCGCAAGCTCGGCATGAACGTCTTCATCGTGGTGGAGAAGCCCTCCGAGCTGCGCCTGGTGATGGAGGAGTCCAGGGCGCTGGGCGTGGAGCCGGCGCTGGGCGTGCGCATGCGCCTGGCCACGCTGGGCGCGGGCAAGTGGCAGAACTCGGGCGGTGACAAGGCCAAGTTCGGACTGTCGCCGCGCCAGCTGCTGGATCTGTGGAAGGCGCTGCGCGACAGTGGCATGGGCGATGCGCTCAGGCTGCTGCATTTCCACATGGGCTCGCAGATCTCCAACGTGCGCGACATCGCCCGGGGCATGCGCGAGGCCACGCGCTATCTGGTGGAGCTGTCGAAGCTGGGCGCGCGGATCGAGTATTTCGACGTGGGTGGTGGCCTGGGCATCGACTACGAGGGCACGCGTTCGCGCAGCTACAACTCGGTCAATTACGGCATGGCCCAGTACGCTTCCAACGTCGTCCAGCCGCTGGCCGAAGCCTGCGCCGAGGCCGGCCTGGCGCCGCCGCGGATCGTGACCGAGTGCGGCCGTGCCATGACCGCGCATCATGCGGTGCTGGTAGCCAATGTGTCGGAGGTGGAGGAGGCCCCGGAAGGCCGCATCCCCGATGAACATGAGGACGAGCCGGGGGTGATGCGCCACCTGCGGGTGATCCACGCCGAGATGGAGCAGCGCCCGGCGGTGGAGCTGTTCCACGAGGCCCAGCATCACCACGCCGAGGGTCTGGCCCTGTATGCGCTGGGCCAGCTGGATCTGGTGCACCGGGCGCGCATCGACGATCTGTTCTATGCCATTGCCCATGCGGTGCGGGCGCGGCTGACCTATCACGAAAAAAGCCACCGCCCGCTGCTGGATGAGCTCAACGAGCGGCTGGTGGACAAGTATTTCGTCAACTTCAGCGTGTTCGAATCGATGCCTGACGTGTGGGCGATCGACCAGGTGTTCCCGATCGTGCCGATCGAGCGCCTGGACGAGGCGCCGACCCGGCGCGGCACCATTGCCGACCTGACCTGCGACTCGGACGGCAAGATTGACACCTACGTGGAAAACGAGGACCTGGACAGCTCGCTGCCGCTGCACCCGCTGCGTCAGGGCGAGCGCTACCGGCTCGGTTTCTTCCTGGTCGGCGCCTACCAGGAGATCCTCGGGGACATCCACAACCTGTTCGGCGATACCGATGCGATCGAGGTGAAGCTGGACGAGCAGGGCGGCTACGCCATCACCCAGCAGCGCCGCGGCGACACCACCGACGTGATGCTCGACTACGTGGGCTACCGCATCGACGACCTGCGCCGCATCTACCGCGCCAAGGTCGGCGCGGCCGACCTGTCCAAACAGGAAGCCGCACGCCTGAACGAAGCGCTGGAGGCGGGCCTGACCGGCTACACCTATCTGGATGACGCCCCGCTGGAATGAGGGGTGCGTCCGCGGGTGGTTGAACCGCCCCGTGCGGGGAACGCCGAGGCCGGTGTACGGCCCTGAAAGTCTGGCCTGCGTGGGCGACAATGAAGTCCCTACCGTACGGAGCTCCCCATGAAGAAGGGCTACACCAACAACATCGAGGACCGCACCCTCGAGAACACCGATTTCCGCCGCGTGCTGTACACCGGGGCCCACCTGCAGCTGGTGGTGATGTGCCTGCAGCCGGGCGAGGAGATCGGTGCCGAGGTGCATCCGGATATCGACCAGTTCTTCCGCGTGGAAGAAGGCACCGCCACGCTGCTGATCGACGGCGTGAAGCACACCCTCGGCCATGATCAGATCGCCATCGTGCCGGCCGGCGCCGAGCACAACGTGATCAACGAGGGCGGCGAGCCGCTGAAGCTCTACACCCTCTACGGGCCGCCGGAGCACCGCGACGGCACCGTGCACGCGACCGCCGAAATTGCGGAAAAGCAGCACGAGGCCGATCACTACGACGGCAAGCCGACGGAATGATTTCCGCGTCGGGGGCGTAGCCCCGACCTGCGGGATTTCGCCGGTCATTCCGGGGGGCGGTAGGTCGGGGCTACGCCCCCGACGCTTTGAGCTACGCCCCCGACGCCCGGTGCACCTGGAACCCGGCGAATGACTGGCTCACCGGCATGATCTCCAGCCGGTTGATGTTCAGGTGTGGCGGCAGAGTGGCCACGTGGAAGATGGTGTCCGCGATGTCGCCGGCAGTCATCGGGTTGGCGCCCTGGTACAGCGTGTCCGAGGCCGCCTGGTCACCGCCGGTGCGCACCAGGGTGAACTCGGTTTCCGCCATGCCCGGCTCGATGCTGGTCACCCGCACGCCGGTGCCGTGCAGGTCCGCGCGCAGGTTCAGCGAGAACTGGGTGACGAAGGCCTTGGTGCCGCCGTACACGTTGCCGCCCGGATAGGGCCAGCTGCCGGCAATCGAGCTGATGTTGATGATCACCCCGCGGCGTTCGATCAGCTGCGGCAGCAGCGCGTGGGTGAGGGTGACCAGGGCGGTGACGTTGGTGTCGATCATCTGCCGCCACTGCAGCAGGTCCGCCTGCTGCGCGGGCACCGTGCCCAGGGCCAGGCCGGCGTTGTTGACCAGCGCGTCGATCCGGCGGAAGGGTTCGGGAATCGCGTCCAGCGCGGCCTGCATGGCGTCGGCATCACGGATGTCGAAGGCCGCCGTGTGCAGCCGTTCGGCGCCGTGGCGATCCTCCAGCTCCTGCAGGCGCGAGGCCCGCCGCCCGGTGGCGATAACGCGCCAGCCGGCGTTGAGGAAGCGGTCGACGGCAGCGGCGCCGAATCCGGCGGTGGCGCCGGTGATGAGGATGGTCTTGTGCATCCCGCCAGTCTAGCGGGCCCGGGTGCGCTTGGGCCGGATGCCGGCCGGCTACTGCTCCGAGGCGGTGCGCAGGTAGCTGCCTTCCAGTGCGGCGCTACACAGTTCGCCGGCGGCCTCCGAGAGCACGATTACGTCCGGCGCAAAGGCCAGGGCGAAGGCGCAGCCGGGCGTGGTGAAGCGGGCGCTGCCCACACGTTCGCTGAATTCGCCCTCCACCGGGCGGATGTCATCGCTGGCCGAAAGCACCCGTAGCCGGTAGCGGTCCTGGTCCAGCACCTCGATCCACAGCGCCGGCGGCGCGCCGTCTTCCGGGGCCGGATGGCGGTGATAGGTGCCGGGCGTGAGCAGCGGCGGCCGACCACCGGCCACCTGCAGGCGCAGCTCATCCATGCGGCTGGCGTAGCTGGTCTGCAGGCAGCGGACGGTGTTGCAGGCGTCGCGGCGCGTGCCGGCCCAGTCGGCCTGGGCGGCGTCGAAGGCCTCCGGGTCCTGGCTGCGCTGGCGCGCTTCGGTGGCCAGGGTCTGCAACTGCTGCTCGGTGCCGCGCAGTGCCGGGCTGGTGCACACGGTGCGTTCGGCCCATGACCCGGGCGCTTCGCAGTCCACGCCGGAGGCGGCTGCGGTGCCGGCCCATGCGAGGGGCGAGGCCAGGGCCAGGGCCAGGGCCAGCATCAGGGGAGAAAGGGTTCGGGTCATGTCAGCGCTCCTTCGCCGGTGTGCTCCAGACGGTTACTGCACCCGGATCGCCATGGCGTCCAGGCCGCCATTCTCCAGCCGGCCCTTGGCTTCGGCCAGCTCGGAGGCGGTGCCGTAGGGGCCCATGCGCACGCGGTAGACGGTGCGTCCCTGGACCTGGGCCGATTCCACCCGCGCGCCCAGCCCAAGCAGGGCGATGCGCGCCTTGAGCGCCTCGGCATCGCCGGATGCGCTGAACGAGCCGGCCTGCAGCAGGTAGCGGGCGGTGGTGTCGGCGGCAGGTGCGGCAGCCGCGGTGGAAGTGGTTGCGGGGGCGGTGGGCTGGGCCGGTGCCTGGGTCGGCGTGGCCGGCGCTGCGGGCGTTTGCGCGGCGGTGTCAGCGGGCTGCGCCGCGTCGGCCTCGCGCTGGGCGGCTTCCCGCTGCGCGGCCTGGCGCTGGCGCTCCTGCTCGGCCTTGGCGCTGGCGGCCAGCTCGGCGTCGGTCATCGGCACTTCCTGGCCCGGCAGCAGGGTGTAGAAGTCGTATTCGGGGTCGCTGGTGGGGGCGGGCAGGGGGGCCGGCTCGGCGGCGCGCGCCGGGGCGTCGTCCTCGCCCGGGCTGCTGGCCTGGGCCGGGGTGGCGTCCGGATTCGCGCGCGGGCGATAGAAGCCGTCCTCGCCTTCGGAAGTGAAGAACCGCGGGGCCACCAGGATCGCGATCACCGCCACCAGGATCCCGATCAGCATCCACGCCCAGCCGGGGAGACCGCCGTTGTTGCCGTTGTTGCGTCGCGCCTGCGACCTGCCTTTCCTTGCCGCCATGTGCCTTACATCCTCTCCGGGGCTGCAACGCCCACAAGTTCCAGTCCGTTGGCCAGCACCTGGCGCGTGGCCAGGGCCAGCGCCAGCCGCGCATTGCGCACGCCGGCATCATCCACCAGGAACTGGTTGTCGTTGTAATAGGTCTGGAACGACTGTGCCAGTTCCAGCAGGTAAGTGGTGACCAGGTGCGGCTCGAGCTGCTCGCCCGCGGCGGCGACCGTTTCCGGCCAGCGCGAGATCGCGTCCAGCAGTTCGCGGGCCGCCGGGTTGTCGGCGTCGGGCGCCTGCGCCAGGCCGTTTTCCAGATCGAAGGCCAGCCCACGCTCGTCCATCTGCCGCAGCAGGCCGCAGATGCGCGCGTGCGAGAGCTGCACGTAGTACACCGGGTTGTCCAGCGACTGGCTGCGGGCCAGGTCGATGTCGAACACCAGCTGCGAATTCGGGTTGCGCGCCACCAGGAACCAGCGGGTCGCGTCGCGTCCGGCTTCCTCGATCAGGTCGCGCAGGGTCAGGTAGCTGCCGGCGCGCTTGGAGAGCTTCACCTCTTCGCCGCCGCGCATCACCGTCACCATCTGGTGCAGCACGTATTCCGGGTAGCCCTGCGGGATGCCTTCGTCCAGCGCCTGCAGGCCGGCCTTCACCCGCGCCAGCGAGCCGTGGTGATCGGCGCCCAGCTCGGTGATTGCGCGCTCGTAGCCGCGCTCCCACTTGCTGAGGTGGTAGGCCACGTCCGGCACGAAGTAGGTGTAGGTGCCGTCGGACTTGCGCATCACGCGGTCCTTGTCGTCACCGAAATCGGTGCTGCGCAGCCACAGCGCGCCGTCCTGCTCGTAGGCATGGCCACGTTCGACGAGCCGTTTGACCGTCTGTTCCACCTTGCCGTCGGCGTACAGCGACGATTCCAGGTAGTACACGTCGAAAGCCACGCCGAAGGCGGCCAGGTCGTCGTTCTGCTCGTTGCGCAGCCAGGCCACGGCGAAGCGGCGGATGGCATCGAAATCCTCGATCTCGCCGCTGGCCGCGACCACCTGCCCTTCCACCTCGACGCGGGCGCCGTCCAGGTACGCGCGGGCCACGTCGGCGATGTAGTCGCCGCGGTAGCCGTCTTCCGGCCAGCCGGCATCGTCGGGAGTCAGGCCGCGGGCGCGGGCCTGCACCGAGCGCGCCAGGTTCTCGATCTGCACGCCGGCGTCGTTGTAATAGAACTCGCGCCGGACCTGCCAGCCGTTGGCGTCCAGCGCCCGCGCAATGCAGTCGCCGATCACCGCCGCGCGGCCGTGGCCCACGTGCAGCGGGCCGGTCGGATTGGCGGACACATATTCCACGCCGGCCACGCGCCCGCCGCCGCTGTCGTTGCGTCCGTAGGCCGCGCCCTGGGCGTGTACAAGGCGCAGCTGGTCGTGCCAGGCGGCCGGGGTGAGGCGGAAGTTGATGAATCCCGGCCCGGCGATATCCACGCCGGCCACCAGGTCACTATCTGGCAGCGCCGCGATCAGCGCCTCGGCCAGTGCGCGCGGATTGGTGCGCTGCCCGGCCTGGTTGGCCAGCTTGACCAGCAGCATGGCGGCGTTGGTGGAAAAGTCACCGTGGCTGCGATCCTTGGGTCGTTCGATCACATAGGCGGGCGTGACGGCGTCGGCAGGCAGCCGGCCGTCTGCGCGGAGTGCGTCGATGGCGTGCGAAACGAGTGCGCGAAGCTGGGATTTCACTGATGTGCGGGGGGATGGCGCAGGGCCGCATAGTGTAGCCGAGGGCGGCCCCGCGGCCGGGAACCGGGGCCAACCACCTCCTTTCTGCTCCGGAAATCAATCGGACCGATCCACTTTGACAATGATTCCTATTATCATTGTCATTCTCTCCCCTCCCCCACAGCAGGCCGGCACCCTCCGCTGGCCCGATGAAGAAAGGCCCTATGAGGAAAATCATTGTTCTGGCGGCGCTGCTTGCCGTCCTGGCCGGCTGCACCGGTCCCGCGCCCACCACCCCGGTCGAAGCCAACGCCGGCGAGGGCATCCAGGTTGTCCACCAGCAGGGTGAGATCACCCTGGCGGCGCAGCCGCAGCGGGTGATCGTGCAGGACATCGCCGTGCTCGACATCCTTGACGCGCTGGGTGTGGACGCGGTGATCGGCGTGCCCGGCGGCAATCTGCCCGACTACCTGCAGCACTACGGCGCCGCGCCGTACCTGAAGACCGGCACCCTGCAGGAGCCCGATTACGAAACCATCAGCGCCGCGAACCCGGACCTGGTGATCGTGGCCAGCCGCTCGCGCACCAAACTGTCCGAGCTGGCCGGCATCGCCCCCACCATCGACCTGTCGGTGGACAACGCCAGCCTGGTGGAAGGGGTGAAGCAGAACATCGAAATCCTGGGCCGGATTTTCGGCCGTGAGGCGCGCGCGACAGAACTGACCGCCGAACTGGACGCCCGCTTCGCCGAGCTGCGCGAGCGCACCGCCGACGCCGGCACCGCCATGGTGCTGGTCACCAACGCCGGGCGCCTGGGCGTGTACGGCGCCAACTCGCGGCTGAGCTGGGTGTTCACCGAAGCCGGCTTCTCGCCGGTGATGAACGAGGTGGACGACCGCTTCCACGGCGGTGACTCGGTCTCGTTCGAATTCATCCTCGAGGCCAATCCGGACTGGCTGTTCGTGGTGGACCGCGATGCCGGCGTGGCCGGCGGCGATGCCGCTGCGGCGCGCGCGCTGCTCGACAACGCGCTGGTGCGCCAGACCTCGGCCTGGCAGCAGGATCGCGTGGTGTACCTGGATCCGGTGCCCGCCTACGTTGTCATGCACGGCTTCACCTCGGTCATCCATTTGGCTGACCAGGTGCTGGAGGCCGTTGTTCCGGAGGCGTGAAGTGATACGCGGTGCGCCGACGACCCCCCAGGGGGTCGGTATCCGTACGCCCGGGCGCCGGCTGCCTTTGCCGCTGCGCCCGATGGCGCTGGCC
>DXCY01000086.1 GCA_019115725.1 Candidatus Luteimonas excrementigallinarum | reverse complement strand
ACTGGCAGCTGGCCGAGGCGGTGGACGCGTCTGGCAGCCGCATCGACGCCCTGTTCGCCGATCCACAGCGGCCGCTGCAGCTGGACTTCAAGGACGGACGGCTGGGCATTTCCGGCGGCTGCAACCAGATCGGCGGCGCCTACCAGCAGGCAGACGGCAACCTTGAGGTCTCGCAGCTGGTGCAGACCCAGATGGCCTGCCCGCAGCCGCTGATGGACCAGGACGCGGCCATCACCGGCCTGCTGCAGGGCGAAATCGCCCTGGCCACCGAGGACGGCGAACCGCCGCGCCTGGCACTGACCGCGGCCGACGGCTCGAAACTCTCGTTCAACGGCGAGCCCACCGCCGACACCCGCTACAGCGGACCGGGCGAGCGCATGTTCCTGGAGGTCGCCGCCCAGCGCCAGCCGTGTCATCACCCGCTGATCGCCGACATGCAGTGCCTGCAGGTGCGCGAGGTGTTCTACAACGACACCGGCATCAAGAGCGGCGAGCCGGGCGAATGGCAGCCGCTGTACGAGGATATCGAGGGCTATGAGCACCAGCCCGGGATCCGCAACGTGGTGCGCGTCTACCGCTACCACCGCGACCCGGCTCCCGCCGACGCCTCCTCGATCGTGTACGTGCACGACATGACCGTGGAATCGGCCACCGAGTAAGGGTGCCCTACGCGCGCCACGCGGCTTCGTGCGCGTGGCGCGTTTCCAGGCGTCCTATGTGCGTCCTACGCGGTGCCGTGCAGCTTCGGATGCAGGCTGTAGGCGCCGTAGATCGCCGCCTCGGCCAGCACGTGGCCGTGCATGGCGCGGTGCACATCGGCGGCGCTGAAGCCCTGCGGCAGGTCCAGCTGCGCCACGTCCAGCGCGATCAGGCGGAAGAAATAGCGGTGCATGCGCAGGTCATTGGCCGGCGGATAGGGACCGTCATAGCCGTACCACTCACCGCCCATGTCCGGATCACCCTTGAACCAGGTGGTGTAGTCGTTCAGTCCCTGGCGCGCGCCTTCGGGACCCGGCGGATTGGTTTTGCCCGGCCGGGTCACCCCATCGCTGGCGCTGCCCGCCTCGATCGCGTTCACCGAAGCCGGAATGTCCGCCATCACCCAGTGCACGAACTCGGTGCGCGGCTGGTCGGCGGGGATCTCCACCCCTTCCTTGCCCACCATCTCCGCCACCGTGGGCACGTCCGGGTCCACGCACAACAGCACGAACGAGCGCGTGCCCTCCGGTGCGTCCTTCCACGCCAGGTGCGGGTTGCGGTTGCCGCCAAAGCCGTCCGGCGTGCCCATGGCGAACTCCACGGGCAGCGGACCGGCGTGTTCGAAACTATTGCTGTAGATGCGCATCAAAACTCCCTGCGTGTTCAGTCCTGCGGATACCCCAAGCGTACCGCCACCGGCGTCAGTGCAGCGAATGCCTCCGCCAGCGGCCCGACATAGGCACGCCAATGGCCAGCGGCGAAGCGGCGCTGGCCAAACAACCCTTCGGGAGGCTGGGGCAACTGGGTGCCAAGCGCTTCAGCCAGCTGCGCGGATACGGAACGCGGTGAGTTGATGGTTTCATCCAGGCGCAACAACTGGTGCGGGTGCAGGCCTTCCACGTGCAGCGTCGCAATGTGCTCCAGCGCGGAGGCCAGCCAACGGGCCGCGGCGTCCGGGTTGCCTATCCGCAGCGGCAGCGCCGCGCCATGGGCAAGCCAGTCGAGCAGCATGTCTCGCGGGTCGCGAAGGGTGATCAACAGCCGGGCTTTCGGCAGGTAAGGGCCTATCGCATCCAGCAGCGCATTGTCCCAGTGGGGCAGATAGTCGATTACGGGGGCATCAACAGCAAGTCCGCGCGCGGGCAATGCTTGACGCCAGCTCGACACTACTTCGGATGGCTCTACTGCGCCTTCCGCCAGGCGGCTGGCAGTATCGAGCCTCTGCAGCAGATCGGCGGGTGGGCGGGTACCGAAGCGGTCGGCGCGAAATGCGGGTACTACGCCATCCAGCAGACGCACCACACTGGTCACCCCGGAGCCCGGCAATCCCACCAGGAAGAGCGCCATCTGTGGGGCAGCGGCTACGGATTCAGCGGTGATTCCTCCGGATCGCGGAGTGTTGGCAGCGGTGAGTTGCGGTAGCGGCAGCATTACCCGTCCATGGCTTGCCTCTGCAGCAGCATGCCCCCGGCTCCAGGCGCTCACCGCTCCCGCAGCCTCTCCCGCCATGTCGTGGGCGCGACCCAACCAGCTGTGAAAAGTCCACAAACGCTGATCCGCCTCGCCGGCGTTCTCCAACAGTCCGCTGGCAAACTCCACGGCCGCCCGAGGGTCCCGGGAGCCAAGCAGATCCAACAGCCGCGCCTGTGCAGCGGCGTGATCAGGATCCAGCTCCAGCAACCGCCTCAGGCTTGCTTCGGCCGCCTCCGGCTTGCCGGCAGCAGCATGCATCCCAGCCTGCACATGATGTGCCTCGGCGGAGGCAGGGTGCGCAGTCAACCAGCGATCGAGCACTGCCTGTTGGCTGTTCCCGCCGGTCTCCACCGATAAACGCGCCCGCCACAGCAGCGTGACTTCCGGCGAGGTGGACAGCAATGCCTCCAACGTGTTGCGTGCGCCTTCAATATCGCCCAACCGGCTCCAGGCCTGCATCGCCAGATCCAGACTGAGTTCGTCATCAGGCATGGCAGCCAGTGCGCCGCGCAGCCACTCCAACGCACGCTGCGGTTCGCCCAGACGCAGGGCCAGCGCCCCTGCGAAGCGGCGGGTTTCGGGCGAAGCCTGCCCCAGCTCCAGCAGTGGCTGGACCTCCTCCAGCGCCTCGGCATGGCGATTCTGGCGGAACAGGAGTTCGGCCAGAGGGCGACGTAGCGCGTGGAACCCGGGCCGCAACTCGCGCAATCGGCGCATGGCCTGTTCGGCGAAGGCCACGTGGTCGTTGGCCAGATAAATGAACGTGGCCGAATTGAGCACTTCAACATTATCGGGCGCAGCTGCCAGGGCGGCACTGATCTGCGACAACGCCTTCGCATGATCTCCGCGACCCAGGGTGATCATGGCTTCAACCGCCCTCAGTACCGGGTGCTCCGGATCCAGCCTCGCGGCCACTACGGTCCGGCGCTCGGCTTCATCCAGATCCCCGCTGCCCAGAGCTACCTGCGCCTGCACCAGATAGGCCCCCAGCTGGTTGGGATCCAGTTCCAGGGTCTGTTTCAAAGCTTCTCGGGCCTGAGCCACATCACGACTTCCAAGCAACAGTCCGGCCCGGTGGAAGTGCAAATTGGCATCCCCCGGCGCAATCGCGATGGCCCGGTCGATAGCAGCCAGCGCACCTTTGTCGTCACCAGCCAGCCGCAATGCCTGGGCCAACAGCCGATAAGCCGCATGGTCCACGGGATCGGCGTCAATCGCCTGGCGAGCAGCGACAAGCGCTTCTTCGTGCGCGCCGCGGCGCAGCGCATCAAGGATCTGTTCGTGCATGGATTGAAGCCGATCATCGCCCAGGGGCGCGGCCGGCCATTGTAGCGAGCGTCAGCCGGCGCCGGTGGCCGCAGCCTCCAGCCGCGCCGCCATCCAGCGCTCGGCGTAACCGTCCAGGCGGGCGTTCTCGATGAAGCCGCAGTGCCCACCCCATGGGGCGATCTCCAGCCGGCTGCGGGCCGGCAGCTGCAGGGCGCGGAAGCCTTCCACCGGAATCACCGGGTCGTCCTCGCTGGTCAGCAGCCAGGCCGGCGGCTGCAGCGCTGACAGCCGGTCGCCGGCGATCGAATAGCCATCGAAATAGGCGTCCAGGCTGCCGAAGGCGGTGTTCTCCAGCACCAGCTGCTCGGTCAATCGGCGCATGCCGAGTTTGAGGGTGGCATCGTCGTAGCGGTACAGGTCCGGGAACAGGTCGCGCTTGCGCCGCAGCGAGCGCCGCCATTGTGCTTCGAAGTGGCGCAGGTACAGCGGCAGGCCCTGCTCCATCCGCGCCAGGGTGAGATCCGGATCCAGCACCGGGCAGACCGCGGCGACCCCGGCCAGCGACAGGCCCGCGGCCGGCGCGCGCAGCCCCACGCGCAGGGCGAAATTGCCGCCCAGCGAATACCCGCCCACCAGCATCGGCCGGGCGGGAAAGCGCTGCGCCAGGTCCCGTGCGGCATGCACCACCTCGTCGATGAGGTTGGAGTGGAACAGGCCGCGGTTGAGGTGATGGGAATCGCCGTGGTCGCGGAAGTTGAGCCGGAACACCTCGAACCCGCGCTGCAGCAGATGGGCGCCGGTCAGCGCCATGTAGCTGGAGTCACTGCTGCCCTCCCAGCCGTGCAGCAGCAGTACCAGCCCGCGCGAACGCAGGCCGGGCACGGCGCTGTGCTGGCCCTGCAGGCGCACGCCGTCTCCCCCATCAAGGATGTGGCTGGTGGTCAGCGCGCCGGTGGACGCCAGCTGCAGGGCGCCGCGGCGACGCCGCCATGCGCTGGTGCCGAGCACCGATTGCACATGGGCGCTGCGCAGCCAGCGCGGCGGCGCGAACTCCGCTCCCGCGCCGGGCGCGGCCTCAGGCATCGCCTTGCGCCATGGCGGCCACGATGCGCTCGCGGGCCAGTTCGGCCAGCCGGCGCCGCTCACCGGTGGCCCCTGCAGGCACCGGCTCCAGGAACATCACGTCGCCTACCCGCCCCGGCTCGCCCAGCAGGCGCAGGAAGTTGCCACCAAAGCTCTCGCCCGGCGCAAAGGCCACCACCGTCTGCGCGCTGCCGCCCGCGCCGTAGCGCAGCGCCACCGGCTGCACCGGCACCCCGGCCTCCACTGCGGCGGTAAAGATGCGGGCGTGGAAGGGCCCCACCTCGTGTCCGCCCCGGGTGCGGCCCTCCGGGAACACCCCCACGGAGCGCCCGGCGCGCAGCCGCACCAGCATTTCCTCCAGCACCCCGCCCAGCGACTCCTGGCTGCCGCGGCGGTGGAAGATGGTTTCGCCGCGCGCCGCCAGCCAGCCGACCGCTGGCCAGCCGCGGATTTCCTGCTTGGCCACGAAACCCATCATCCGCTGGCTGTGCATGGCCAGGATATCGACCCAGCTGACGTGGTTGGCCACAAACATCACCGCGCCCTCCACCGGCGTGCCGACCCGGCGCAGGCGGAAACCGAACACCCGCATCAGTCCGCCCTGCCAGGCGCGGATCACCCGGTGACCCAGCTGCTCGCCGCTGCGCAGGCGGATGCGTGCGGTCAAGGGCCCGAGCAGCAGCAGCACGATCGGCAGGTGCACCAGCACGTGCCACAGCAGCATCGGCAGGCGGTAGCCATAGCGCAGCACGCGCATGGCGGGGCTGCCGGCGCGCGCGGCGGCAGCAGGCGAACGGCGTGACTGGCTCATGCGGGCAGCGGCACCACGGCCAGGGTCAGGCGCGATACGCAGACCAGGCGGCCGGCATCGTCCTCGATGCGGATGTCCCACACCTGGGTGCTGCGGCCGACGTGCAGCGCACGCGCGGTACCGGTCACGGTTCCCTCGCGCACCCCGCGCAGGTGGTTGGCATTGATCTCGATGCCAACGCAGCCCTTGCCCTCGGGCGCGGCCAGCATGCCGGCCGTGCTGCCCAGCGTTTCGGCCAGCAGCGCCGAGGCGCCGCCGTGGAGCAGGCCGTAGGGCTGGCGGGTGCGGGCATCGACGGGCATCGTTGCGCGCAGGTAGTCGTCGCCGATTTCGGTAAAGACGATCCCGAGCGGCTCCATGGCCGTGTCGCGGGAGCTGGCGTTGAGCGCTTCGAGCGTGGTCTGGCGCCGGAACGGCGACCTGCGCTGCGCACCTGCGGGTGCCACAGGGGAGGCGGGGGTATCGGGGGGCGGATTCATGGACGCCAAGATACCCAAGCTTCGGCTCTACCGGCCAGCGCGCCGCGTGAAAAAACCGCGTATCGCGCCCGACCGGGAGCCGTCATCACTTCAGATCATGCGGAGCGGACCCTCTGATCAGATCAGGCGGAACCGCGGGGCGGCCGCGCCGCCGGCATAACGGCGGTTGTGGAAATAGCCGCTGCTGTTGCCGTAGCCGATCCCCAGGTCGCGGGTGCGGGCCTCGGGCCGGGCCGGGGGAAGCACCACGGGACGGCTGGCATGGGCGGGACGGGGGGTGTGAAAGTGGGTGTTCATGGCGGGTCTCCTGCATCTGCGCTTGGTGGGTTGGTGCTGCGGTGTGCTGGTAGACTACAACACCTAGACAAGATGCCATGTGCCGGAAGTCACGCGCAGGAAAATTTCCGGTTCTTCTTCCATCGGGGGGAGAGCGCGTGCTGACAGGTCGCCGGGGCACCGGGCGGGGGTGCCCTTCAGGCTCCATGTCCCCCGGCGTCGGCCTGCGGCCGACACCTCCTCCTTTACTTACGCCTGAAGGGCACCCCCACCCGGCGCTGGAGAATTTATGGAGGAGGAGTGCCGGGCTCGCGGCGAAGGGGGGATACGTGTTTCGCGGGGCGTCAGGGACGTAGCCCCGACCTACCGGAGGCAAAGCGGCGGCGGGGCAGCTCCGAAGCCTTGCCCCGTCGTGGCCGGGAGGCCTTGCGCGTAAGTAAAGGAGGAGGCCGGGGGACATGAAGCGCAAGGCCTCCCGGCCGCGGCGGGGCCCGTCAAGTCACGACGAGGCAAATCGAAGCCGCAACCCCGAACCTGGAAAGTGAACCAGGCTTTTCCGGAAGCAGGAATGCCCCGCCCGGGCGGGAGGCGGACACCTGTGGCTACAACACCCCGCCGTTTTCCAGGAATTGCAGGGATCGCCCGCAGGAGCCGCTTCCGCGACGCCTACAGGATCGGCACCAGCCCCGCCCCGAAAGCGGTGGTGATGCGGGTCATGATGCTGCGCCAGCCCAGGTTGACCTCGGGGAAATCTCCCACCGGCTCGTGGCAGGCCCGAAACCCCGGGTCGCCGGGCAGCGGCGGCGGCAGCGGGCATTCCGGGCCGGGCACGAACTGGTAGCTGGTGGCATAGCGGCGCGGCCAGAAATCGAACACCGGGCTGCTCTCGAACGCCTTGTTGAGCGAATAACCCAGCCCCGACAGCACCCGCGTCCGGTCCCGCGGCGCGATCGCCCAGGAATTCACCGGCGAAATATCACGCCGGATGCTGTCGGCCAGCGCCCCGGCAAAGCGCGGGTCCTCGATGATCACCGCGCTTTCGGTGTTGAGGTTGTCGCCGCGCGGATCGAAGTTGTGCGTGCCCACCACCCCGATCCGCCCGTCCACCACCAGCGACTTGGAGTGCAGCCCCACCCGCACGCCCGCCCGGCGCAGCGGCACCGGCTGGTTCACGCCGATACCCGCCCAGCGCAGCGCGGAGTATTCGCGCTCCAGCGGCAGTCTCGGGGCGTCCTCGTCTTCGCCCTGCCACTGCGCCTGGCCCTGGGCACGGGTGGGCCGCACGGTGACATCGGGTCCTGCTTCGCGGGTCTGGATCTCCACCGTGCCGTCCGGGTTCCAGGCGATATCCACCGCGCCAGTGACATCCACGTCCACCGGGGCATCAAGCGGGAACGGCTTGTATTCGTAGATCCTGAATCCGAACTCGCGCAGGTGCCGGCGCCGGTACTTGTACGACATCGCGTAGGTGAGGAACGCATCGGTGGCCGCCAGGCTGTTGGTGGACACGATCACCTTCGGCCCGTCCTCGCGGGCATGCAGGCTGCGGAACAGCTCGCGCGCCGGATCGGACAGCACCAGGTAGGGCGTCTGCATCAGCACCTCGTCGCGCGCGCCCTCGATCACCTCGCGCATGCGCACCGTGGCGGGCGCCTCGTCCTCCCAGGCTTCACGGTGCTTGTCCGGCAGGTCGGCGATGAACTCCACCCCGCCCACCGGGATTGCCGCCGACACCAGGCGCGTGGCCAGCAGCTCCGCGTCATCGGCATCGCGGGACATGGCCGCCACGCGGTCAGGCATGCGGAAATCCGCAGGCGGCAGCGCCGGCGCCCCATCATCAAGCAGGTGCCGGGCTACATCCTTCAGCTCGGCCAGTGGAAACGCCCGGCGCGAATGCCAGAACGCCTCGAAGTTCTCCGCCATGTCGCGCGTCGCCGGCCCGGCCACCAGGATGTCCCGGTCGCGGAAGTTGTAGGTGTCGTCCCAGTCGAAATAGGTGTCCTGGTAATTGCGCCCGCCGGTTACGCCCACCACACCGTCCACCAGCAGGATCTTGTTGTGCATGCGCCGGTTGAGCTGGCGCCAGCAGCAGGCGGCAGCGAGCACGTACTGCGGATAGCTGAGCCGCGCCCGGCCCAGCACCGGGTTGTAGATGCGCATCTGGAAATTGACGTGGATCGAGGCCAGCGCGGCCAGCGTATCCACGTAGCGCAGCGCGGACAGCTGGTCCACCAGCACCCGCACCCGCACGCCGCGACGCGCCGCGGCCACCAGCTCGTCCAGCACCAGCCGCCCGGCATCGTCCTCGTCGAAAATGTAGGTCTGCAGCTCGATGCTGCGCTGGGCGCTGCGGATCAGGTCCAGGCGCGAGAGCAGCGCATCCTGGCCATAATCCATCAGCAGCACGTAGTGCAGCGGATCGGCCGGCGCGCTGCTGGCATGGGCGTGCACTCCCAGCGCGCGCAGCGGCGAAGGACGCGCACAGGCCGTGTCCGGCTGGTCGCAGTCCACCACCACGTCCCGCGCCTCGCTGGCAATCTGCACCGCCTGCGCCCGCTGCAGCTCCGACAGCCCCGCACATCCGCCCAGCGCCGGCACCAGCAGCGCCAGCAGCAGCCATCGCCAGATCAGCATCGCCACATCCGGATCATGGCGTGCCCGGCTCGTCCGCCCACAGGCTCAGTTGGAAACGGACCCGGTCGCCCAGGGCCAGGCCCCAGCGGTCCATGCCGTAGTCGCTGCGGGAAATATCACCCTCGGCCAGCACCGGACAGTCCAGCAGCGGCCGCTCGCAGGCCGCCGGCAGGATGGTGAACACCTCCTCGCGGCGCAGCCCGCGGATGCCCACGATCCCGCCCAGCTCACCGCCCTCGCGCAGCAGCGCAGAGGGGAAAGGATCGGACTGCATCTCCACCACCGGCCAGCGCTGGGCATGGAAGAAACCCTCGCCACGGGTCATCCGGGTGTGGCGCGGCTGGTCGATGATTTCCACCTGGGCTGCATCCAGCACCATGCGCACCTGCCACTCCCCGTCCGGCATGGCCACCACGAAACCGCGGTAGGCCGGAAACCGGCCCTCCAGGTGCTGGCCCCAGCGCGTGCGCAGGACGAAGCCGACCTGCGACGCCGGGGCCCGGATCACCAGATCCTGCCCGTCCGCCGCCCCGGCCGGCAGCGGCAGGGGCGACAGCAGACAGGCAATCAGCAGCCAGGCACGGGCGGTCACGGACACCAGAAGGCGGACAGCGCGGCGGCCCCCGGCTCCAGCGGGACGCCATCGGCAAACTCCAGCACCGCAATGCCGGCCGGCGGCATGCCCCGGAACTGGCTGGACTGGCCGCTGCTGAGCAGGGCCACCAGCCGCTCCAGACCGGGGTTGTGGCCCACCACCAGCAGGCGGTCGGCATCGCTGCCGGCCTCCACCAGCCCGATCAGGGTGCCGGGGGTGGCCTCGTAGATCCGCTCCTCCAGCCGCTGATCCACGTAGCCCAGCACCGACAGCACGGCTTCCAGGGTCTCGCGCGTGCGCCGGGCCGGCGAACACAGCACGCAATCGGGCACGAGGCGCTGGTTGGCCAGCCACTTCGCCGCGGCCTCGGCCTCGGCGTGACCGTCAGGCGACAGTGGCCGGTCCAGGTCGGACTGGCCGGGCCGGGCCGGCGCGGCGTGTGCATGGCGGAGCAGGATCAGTTCACGCATGGCTTGAAACCCTCTGTCAGCCCGGCAGCCAGTCAAGCAGCGGCTGCCAATCCTGCTGGTGGTCGCACGCCTTGCGCGACTGGTAATCGAACAGGCTCCTGCCCAGGCCCACCAGCAGCACATAGGCCTGGCTGTCACGCAGCTCGGCCACGGTGGGATACGGCCATGCGGCAATCGCTTCCATGGCCTGCTGCGAGGCATTGGTCCACGGCCGCAGGCGGTTGCCCACCAGGCCTACCGGCAGCTCGCCGCTGGCCACCCGCGGATGGGTAATCAGGTTGTTGAGGAACGGCACCGTGGCGTCGATATCCAGCGTTGACGGCAGCACCGGTACCACCACCGCGTCGGCATGGTCCAGCCACACCGCAAGATCGGCGGCCATGGCGCCCGCGCCGGCATCCACCACCACGTGCTCGCTGCCGGAGGGCAGTGCGTTCCAGACCGTCCTGTGCCGCCGGCTGCCGTCCAGGGCCAGCACCGCGCTGTCCATATGCGCCCGGCGCTGGGCCCAGCGCATCGACGACCCCTGCGGATCGGCATCGATGAGCACCGTGTTCAGGCCCGACAGCGCCGCATGGGCGGCAAGGTGGGTGGCGATGGTGGTCTTGCCCACACCGCCCTTGGAACTGGCCACCAGAACCGTTTTCATGCGCGCAAACTCCGGCCGGACAGGTCAGGCGAGGGTACACCGGGGCGGCGGCGGCGGCGAGGCCGCGGTCTGCTATCTTCACGCGCCTGCCCACCACCGGTCCGTCCCATGAGCCAACTGCAGGACCTCTCCGCGCTGATCCGCGCCGGTACGCCGCTGATCATCATCGAGACTGCGGACGAACCGCAGGTGGTGGACATGTTCCGCCAGACCCTGACCCGGGTGTGGCGGGCCATGTTCCGCTGGACGATCACCGAGGGGCTGCGCCGGATCGACCTGGACGGCGAGGACCCGGCCGAGGTGGCCGCCGACGTGGGCACCACCCTGCGCACCATCCGCGCGGCCGACCAGCGCGGCGTCTACCTGCTGCTGGATTTCCACCCCTACCTGGATTACGCCGGCAGCCAGCGGCAGATGCGCGACATCCTGCAGCGCCGCGACTGCCTGCCCCACACGCTTGTGCTGGTGGGCCACAAGGTGGAACTGCCCGCGGAGCTGGAAAGCAAGGCCGTGCGCTACCGTCCGCGCCTGCCGGATGCCGCCGCACTGCGGCGCATGGTCACCGAGCAGGCCCAGGCCTACGCCGCCGAGAACGGCGGCCGCCGGGTGGAAAAGGATCCGCAGGCGCTGGAGCGCATCGTGCGCAACCTGCAGGGACTGGGACTGGGCGATGCGCGGCGGATCGCCCGCCAGCTGATCTTCGACGACGGCGCGCTGGACGAAAGCGACCTGCCGCAGCTGGCAAAGCTGAAGTTCGAGCTGCTCAACCGCAGCGGCCACCTGCACTACGAGTACGACACCGCCGGATTCGCCGACGTGGCCGGCGCCCGGCGCCTGAAGCGCTGGATCGAGCAGCGCCGCCGGGTATTCACCGAAGCCGAGCCGCCGCCGGGACTTGATCCGCCCAAGGGCATGCTGCTGCTGGGCGTGCAGGGCTGCGGCAAATCGCTGCTGGCCAAGGCCGTGGCCGGCGGCTTCGGCGTGCCACTGGTGCGGCTGGATTTCGGCACCCTGTACGCCAAGTACCACGGCGAGAGCGAATCCAACCTGCGTGCGGCTCTGGCCTCGGCCGAACAGCTGGCCCCGTGCGTGCTGTGGATCGACGAGATCGAAAAAGCCATCTCCTCCGGCGGCGAAGGCGACGGCGGTGTCTCCCGCCGCGTGCTCGGCTACCTGCTGACCTGGATGGCCGAGCGCAAATCGGCGGTGTTCATCGTCGCCACCGCCAACCAGGTGCGCGAGTTGCCGCCCGAGCTGCTGCGCAAGGGCCGCTTCGACGAGATCTTCTTCGTCGACCTGCCCGCCGCCGACGTACGCGCCGAAGCATTCTCAGTGCACCTGGCCAAGCGCGGCTTCGACCCGGCGGCATTCAACCTGGACGCGCTGGCGGACGCGGCCGCCGGATTCTCCGGAGCGGAGATCGAACAGGCCATCGTCTCCGCCCTGTATGCCGCCCATGCCGCCGACCAGCCGCTGGACGGCGCCCTGGTGCTGGAAGAAATCCACGCCACCCGGCCGCTGTCGGTGGTCATGCGCGAGCAGGTGACGGCCCTGCGCGAGTGGGCGGCGGGAAGAACCGTGCCGGCGGATTAGCGGCGGCTTTTCCTTACCTCACCGCCTGCACCTGCCCTTCCCCTTCCATCTGGCTGAAAGCGAACACATACGTCAGCCGCAACGGGACCGGCACGATGTCCACGTCGTCACCCGTGCACGCGTCATCGGGTTCCACTCCTTCCGAAAACCGGCACAGCTGGGCGCCGAAGAACTGCCAGCCGCTGATCGTTGCCACCGCGCTGTCCACGAACGCCGGCTCGATGCTGCCGTGCTGGCACTCCATCGCCTCGCGATTGTGACGCGCGCTGCTGACGTGGCCATCCGGGTGGACCACGATCTCCACGCACACCAGACGCTCTTCCAGATCACTGCCCAGATACTGCGACGGGTAGTCCGGCATCGACTGGTTACCCACCGGTTCGGCCACCAGGAAGCGTTCGTTCGGCTTCTCCTCCCAGGCCGACGCGCCGCTCGGAATCAGCATCCCGGCCTGTACATCCCCCACCGGTCCGGGCCGCACCTGTCATCCGCCTCTGGCAGGATCACGCCCGATGACCCGCAGGACGCATCCGTCATGATCCGATGGCTGCTGCCTATCGCACTCACGCTCGGCGCGGTGCCCGGCGCCACCGCGCAGGAGCGCACGCCGCCAGGCCCGGATTGCATCGACGCACGTGCGCTGCGCGATGTGCACCAGGCCGATGACCGCACCCTGGCGCTGCGGGCGGAAGACGGCAGCCGTGCGGTGCTCACCTTCCAGGCCGATTGCCCCAACGTGACCTCCCGCAGTGACGTGACCACGCTGGCGCCGGGCGGATGGCTGTGCGGTGCTGCAGGCGAGGCCGTGCGTTCCGGATCGCAGGCCTGCCCGGTGGCCAGCGTGCGCCTGGTGGATGCGCGCGAATATGCCGACGTGGTGCGCGAGGCCCAGCGCCACGGCATCAGCACCTTCGACCCGATCGTGGTCAGCGCGCCGGAACAGCGCCGGTTTGCGGGGACCCCCGACTACTGCCTGCGCGTGGATGCACTGCGCGGCTGGCAGGAGGATCGGGAAGGCCTGCGGGTGGAGGTGTCTCCGCGCCGCGCCGGCGGCAATCGCCACTACCGGATCGAAACCCACGGCGGCTGCGGCGACATGGCCAATGCGGAAACCCTGCGCCTGGTGTCCGGGGTGGGTCTGGGCATGGTGTGTGGCAACCCCGGCGACCGGGTGGTCTTTGCGCGCAGCCAGCCCGCCGCCCTGGGCGGCGTGAGCGGGTTCCCGCGTCCGCTGATGCAATCGACCCTGGCCGCAGAGCACGGCTGCCGGATCAACCGCCTCTATCCCATCGACCGCTGACGGCCCCGGACAGGGCCCGTTGCGGATCGTCAGCGCCTGGGCTGCCAACCGGCCGGAGGCTCGAGCGGCACCCCGGCCTCGGCCAGAATGCGCGCGATCAGGTCCTGCTCGGTACGCACCTGCGGGTCGGCCAGCAGGCGGGTGAACTGGGGCACCCCGCCGCGCTCCTGCGCGCTGGCGATCCGGCCCCATTCCGACATCTGCCAGTCCATCCGCCGCCGCAGCGCCTGCGCCTCGGCGCGCTCCGACGCGTTGCCGGCCAGGCGTTCGAGCATGCCGATCCCCAGCATGCCGCCCAGGTTGGTATCGGAAAACCGCACCAGCACCCGCGCCACGTGGTCGCAGTCGGCGGCCCGCGTGGGCAGCGATCGCAGCGCCGTGCTGTCCCCGCAGGCATGGGTGAGCGGCTGCAGCGACGGTATCGCCACCGCGGCCCACAGCGCCATCGCGCTGTCGGCGGCCAGCTCCTCCACCGTGCCGCGCTCGTCCATCAGCACCGCACGCTCCGCGGCGCTGGGCGGATGGCGCAGCAGGGCCGACTGGATCCAGCGCACCTGGTCATACATGTGCAGGTCGAAGCGGCGCAGATCGCGGGCGCGGGCCAGTACCGCTTCCGCACCGCCTTCCAGCAGCAGCAGGGGCGCGATGTTGTCCGGCTCGACCTGGGCCCAGCGCCGGGCGGCCTGCTCGCGCACCGCGCCGCCGGCGTCCGCGCCCATCATCAGCATGGAGTTGGCGATCACATCGGTACCGGCGCCCTGTGCCGCCGCCTGGCGCCAGCCGGCGGTGGTGGGATCCTCGGCGATCCGGCCCTCGGCATCGAGGCTGGCCATGTCCTGCAGTACGGCAGCCAGGGCCAGATCACGCGGCTGGTCGGTGTCAGCCAGCAGCACCGCAACCCGCTGCTGGTAGTTGCGCCATACCCGCTGGGCGGCAACCGCCTGCGCATCCACCCCGGCGGATGGCGTGGGGCCCTGCTGGGCATGCAGCGGCAGCGCTGACGCGGCGAGCGCCAGGGCCAGGAGCAGTCGTTGGATCATCGGGCGTCCTCCATTCATGTGGCTCACGATACGTGGCCGTGGTGCGCGGGGTGCTGAACGGTGTGCGGGGTTGGGGTGGATCGGGCGTCGGGGGCATAGCCCCGACCTACGGGGGACCGGATACGCCGCAGGTCGGGGCTACGCCCCCGACATATATGCCTAATACCCCGCCGCCTGGCCGTCCTTGCGCGATTCACTCGCACCGATCCAGCCGCCATGCGGATTCACCTGGATCGCCTGGTAGCCACCGTACGGACCATCTGCAAACTGCACGCGATGGCCTTTGCGCATCAGCGCGCGCACGGTTTCATGGGAGAACCCGGACTCCAGTTCGATCCGGCCGCCATCGGCCATCGGCGCGTTCTGCCCCGCGGGCTCGGCCGAGCCGTCGTGGTGGATGCGCGGCGCGTCGCCCGCCTCCTGCAGGTTCATGCCGAAGTCGATCATGTTGACGAGGATCTGCACGTGGCCCTGCGGCTGCATCGCCCCGCCCATCACCCCGTAGGACAGCCACGGCGCGCCGTCCTTCGTCACGAACGCCGGGATGATGGTGTGGAACGGGCGCTTGCCCGGCGCATAGGCATTGGGATGCTCCGGATCGGCCAGCACGAACTGCTCGCCGCGGTTCTGCAGGATGAAGCCCAGCCCCGGTGGCGCCATGCCGCTGCCCATGCCGCGGTAGTTGGACTGGATCAGGGAGACCATCATGCCGTCGGCATCGGCGGTGGTGAGGTAGATGGTGTCGCCTTCGTCCAGCTGGGCCGGGGTGCCGGGCTGCACCTGGCGCGCGGCGCGGTCCATCGACATCAACGGCGCACGCCCGGCGGCGTACTCCTTGGAGATCAGCCGCTCCACCGGGGCCGGGTGGAAGGCCGGATCGGCGTACCAGCGCGCGCGGTCGGCGAAGGCCAGCTTCTTGGCCTCCACGAACAGATGCACGTGCTCCGGGCTGCCGAAGCCATACGAGGCCAGGTCATGCGGCTCCAGCAGGTTGAGGATCTGCAGCGCGGCAATGCCCTGCCCGCTGGGCGGCAGCTCCCAGACATCAAAGCCCCGGTAGCTGGTCGACACTGGATCAACCCAGTTGCCCTCGTGCGCGGCCAGGTCTTCATAGCGCAGGAAGCCGTCGTGCTCCTGGAAGTACGCATCGATCGTGCGGGCGATCTCGCCCTTGTAGAACGCATCGCGCCCGCCCTCTGCGATCTTCTCCAGCGTGGCGGCCAGATTGGGATTGCGCCAGGTCTCGCCGATCCGCGGGGCGCGGCCATCGATGGTGAACTGCTCGGCAAAGCCCGGCCATTCGGACAGCACCGGCACCGAGCGCTCCCAGTAATGGGCGATCACCTCGTGCACCGGGTGGCCGTCGCGGGCGTAGCGGATGGTGGGGGCCAGCACGTCGGCCATCGGCAGCCGGCCGAAGCGGCCGTGCAGGGCAAACCAGCCGTCCACCGCGCCCGGCACGCTTACCGGCAGCGGTCCGCGCGGCGGGATCGCGTCCAGCCCGCGGCGCT
>DXCY01000085.1 GCA_019115725.1 Candidatus Luteimonas excrementigallinarum | reverse complement strand
GTCGCAGTCCTGGGCGGTGGCGGTGTTGATGATGGCCTGGTCGGGGTGTTCGCTGCCGACCAGCTTGAGCTGCGCATCCACGCCCATGGCGTTGGCCTTTTCCAGGGCGGAGTCGAGGATGGCGTGGGCCGCCTGCCTGGCGTGCTTCTCGTAGAGCTCGCGGGTTTCACCGAGGTGTTCCGGCGTTGCGGCGAAGGTGTAGAACGGCTCCACCACGGTAAGGATGGTGACCCGCGTGCCGAGGCTGGCGGCAAGTTCCAGGCCCTGTTCGACGGCGTGGCTGGACAGCGGCGAGCCGTCGGTGGGGAGCAGCAGGTGGCGGTACATTGGATTCTCCGAAGGTGTGGCGGCGCCGGGCGTCGTGCTCAGTCCTTGTGGCGGATCACCAGCACCGGGATGGTGGAATGGGTCAGGACCTTCTGGGTCTCGCTGCCCATCAGCAGGGCGCCGACCCCGCGGCGGCCGTGGGAGGCCATCACGATCAGGTCGCAGCCGCGGTCGCCGGCGGTCTGGATGATGGTGTCGTGCGGGTGTTCGCCTTCGCCCAGCAGGGGCGTGGCCTCGACCCCGGCTGCGCGGGCCCTGCCGATGGCGTCCTGCAGCAGCCGGTCGGCGCCTTCCCGGGCGCTGCGCTCGTAGTTGTCGCGCACGTCGGCCATCAGTTCAGCCGACAGGTTGAACGCCCGGAACGGTTCGATGACGGTGAGGATGGTGACGGCGGCGTCGAGCCTGGCGGCCAGGGCAACGCCGTGGTCGATGGCGTGGTTGGACAGCGGCGAGCCGTCCGTGGGCAACAGAAGATGTGTGTACATGGTCAGCTCCTCCCCAGGGCGTTCAGGGTACGCCAGACCTGTTGCCGGCGCACGGCTGGCGGTGCGCTGACGGCGCTGCTCAATCCGCGCTGCAGGTGCTCGCCTGGTAGAGGCCGGAGAGGCGCTCGTACTCGGCGGCCAGGGTCTGTGCGTCGCGCCGTTCGGTAGCGAATTTCCAGCGGAATTCGGTTTCCCGCAGCCGGGTTTCCCAGGCCTGGCACAGCTGTTCGTCGGGCACCGGCTCGCAGGTGTCGCGCACCCGCTCGCAGGCCATGCCGGCGCCGATACCCGGCACGCCGCCGATGCCGACGGTCTGCAGCGGACGGCAATGCGGTTCCGGCTCGGCGGTTTCATGCAGGTAGCGGGTGTTGTCGTAGCGGCTGCACTGGAACAGTGGCGGTGGTGGCTCGCGTTCCGGCGGCGCTTCTTCATCGGCGTCTCCGGTGGCTCCACTGCCGGCGTGCAGCTGCGGCAGTGCGGTGGGGCTGAGGACGCGCGGCGCCACTCGCGGCGGCTGCAGGGTCAGCGGGGGCGGTACGTCCACCACCCGGGTGCGTTGGGGGATGCCGACCGGGCAGGGATCGCTCTGTACGGTGATGCTGCCGTCCGCTCCGGTGCACTGGTAGATGGTGACCGGTTCGGCCATGGCGACCGGCGCCAGCAGCAGCGCCACCGGCAGGAGCAGGCCTGGACACCGTTTCATTGCACGCCGCAGTCGTCGCTGAGACGCGCGCTGATGTCGCGTTCTTCTTCCCGCAGCATGGCGCGCTCGGTGGGCTGGGCGTTGAAGATCCGGCGGCGGATCCCGGTGCGACGATCCGTCAACACGCTGCACACCCGGCTTTGCGGCAGGGGCTGGCAGGTATCCCGGATCCAGCCGTCGCCGCTGCCGTAGCCGTAGAAGGGGTAGCCATGGCGCGGCGGTCGCGGGCGCGGCGGCGGCGCGCTGCCCGGTCGCGAGGCGGGCGCGGTCAGGCTGGAGCCGGGCGAGGTGCTCATGCCCTGGGAAGCGATGCCGGCGGCGCGCCGTTCGCCGGCACTCCGGGGGCCCGGTGGCACGCCGGGTGCGGGGCCCACCGGGCCGCCGCCCCAGCCCCAGGTCGGAGCGGGCCTCGGGTTGCCGTCGCCGTCATCGCTCAGGTAGCGCTCCCCGTCGGGGGTGACGCATTCGTACATCGGGCGCGGCGGAGAGCGCACGACGATCTCCGGAACGACGGCTGCCGCCGGTTCCACGGGGGCCGCGGGCCGGGTAGGGCTGGTGGTTACGGCAGGTTCCGGATCCTGCGGCCGGATCATGCTGCGCACCTGCTGGGTATCGCCACTGGCACAGGGAAAATCCTGCAGCGCCAGTCGTCCCTGCGCATCGGTGCAGCGGTAGATGAGTACTTCGTCAGGCGCCGGATCCGCGCCCACCGCGGCGGGCGGAATCAGGAGCAGCAGCGGCAGCAGCAGCGTTCGCATGCCCCGATCATGCGCTGTTGTGGCCGCGGGTTAAAGCGCGATGGCCCCGAACAGTGACCGGGTTCAGCTGGCGGCAACGGGAAAACCGGCAGCCCGCCGTGGCTGCGCGGCCCGGCAGGGTCAGCGCAGGATCGTCCCGGTGAGGGCGTCGCGGATGGCGGTGGGGCTGGCCAGATCGCCGGTGTCGCCGGCAAGCACCGCATCCACGCCGGCATGGATCCCGGGCGCCATCGCGGACAGGCGGCGGGGCGCGGGGGCGCCGGCCACGTTGGCGCTGGTGGACACCATCGGGCCGCCGAACGCCGTGCACAGGGCGATGACCGGCGGATGGGCGCTCACCCGGACCGCCACGCCGGCATGGTCGCCGCGGATCCAGACCGGCACCGCTGCGGTGGCTGGCAGGATCCAGGTGTGTGGGCCGGGCCAGCTGGCGATGACTGCGGCGCGCTGGCCGGCGGGCAGGACTTCCCAGTCGATGAAGGGAGCAAGCTGGTCAACGCTGGCGGCCACCAGGATCAGGCCTTTGCCGGCATCGCGCTGCTTGAGGGCCAGCAGACGCCGGGTGGCCGCTTCATCCAGCGGATCGCAGCCCAGGCCCCATACCGCTTCGGTGGGATGGGCCACGATGCCGCCGTCGCGCAACAGGGCGGCGGCGGTGTGGGTGGTGACGGCCTGGCGGGGCGGCATGGGGTCGGTCGTGGGCCGGGGCTGCGTGCGCAGCGCCCGGTTTACCAGGGTGCGTCGCCGCCGGTGTCTGCCGACTGATCGGCAGCCGCGACTTTCTTCGTCGCCGCCTTTTTGCTGGCTTTCTTGGCGGCGGCCTTCTTCGCGACCTTCTTGGTCGCCTTCTTGGCAGCCTTTTTCACCGCCTTCTTCGCGGCCTTTTTGGTGGCTTTCTTGGCGGCCTTCTTCGCC
>DXCY01000084.1 GCA_019115725.1 Candidatus Luteimonas excrementigallinarum | reverse complement strand
CGAAAGCCGGCAAATATGCTTCGCGGTGTCGGGGGCGTAGCCCCGACCTACGGCATCGCCCGTACACCCGTATGTAGCCGTCTGAGCGGCCTGTCTGGGGCGTAGGTCGGGGCTACGCCCCCGACTGCGCGGCGTTGAGGCCCTGCTGCCAGAAGGCGGACTCGAGGCGGCAGGCCTTGCGGAAGATGCCGACCAGCTCCGGATAGCGGTTGTCGCCAGCGTAGCGCCGGCCGAGGTCGTCCAGCCACGCGTGCGCGGCTTCGCCGGCCTGCTGGAAGGGCGCGCCGGAGTACTCTGCGATCCAGTCGCGATAGGGATGACCGGCGGGGATGGCATCGATGCCGTCCGGGGTGAGGCGGCGGCCGATCTCGGCGTAGCCGAGCGTGCAGGGGATCAGCGCCACCTGCAGGTCCAGCAGGTCGCCGGACATGCCCACGTCGAGCACGAAGCGGGTGTAGGCCACGGTGGCCTGCTGCTCTTCGGTGGCTTCCACATCGGCGGCCGACAGGCCCCAGCGCTCGCAGACGCGCAGGTGCAGGCCCATCTCGTCCAGGATCGCGCCGAGGCCGCCGCGGGCGGCGTGCATATCGGCCAGGGTGCGGCTCTTGTAGGCGGCCAGGGCGTGGGCGCGGGCGAACTGGATCAGGAACAGGTAGTCCTGCACCAGGTAATTGCGGAAGGCCGCCTCGGCCAGGCTGCCGTCGCCCAGGCCGCGGACGAAGGCGTGGTCCACGTAGTCGTTCCAGTCATCGGCGGCAGTGGTCTTGAGGCGTTCAAACAGTGACATGGCGAAGCCCGGAAATATGAGGGGCCAGATCATAGGCAATCCGCCCAGCGCATGCCGCGCTCCGGCGGGGCGCGACCCAGCCACGGGCGGCAAACGACGGGAGCGGCGATAATCGGGGCATGACCGAATCCTGCAACATCGCCGCCGCGGTGCCGCGGCTGGCCGCCGAAGCACCCGATCGCATCGCCATGCGCTACCCCGGCCGCGATGGCCGCTACGCCGATGCGCTCACCTACGGCCAGCTGGACCACCGCAGCGATGCCATCGCCGCGGGCCTCGCCCGGCGCGGCATTGGCCGTGGCAGCCGCACGGTGGTGATGGTGCGACCGACGCCGGAATTCTTCCTGCTGATGTTTGCCCTGTTCAAGGCCGGGGCCGTGCCGGTGCTGGTGGATCCGGGCATCGACAAGCGCGCGCTCAAGCAGTGCCTGGACGAGGCCGGGGCAGACGCCTTCATTGGCATTCCGCTGGCCATGTTCGCGCGCAGCCTGCTGGGCTGGGCGAAATCGGCCCGGGTACGGATCACCACCGGGCGGCGCGCGCTGCTCGCCGATGCCACCCTGGCCCAGGTGGAGCGCGAGGGCGCCGAGGCGGGCCCGCAGCTTACCGATACCGGCCCCGATGAGATGGCCGGCATCCTGTTCACCAGCGGCTCGACAGGCGTGCCCAAGGGCGTGGTGTACCGCCACCGGCATTTCATGGCCCAGGTGGAGATGCTGGGCGGGGCATTCGGGATTGGCGCGGGCGGCGTGGACCTGCCCACGTTCCCGCCGTTCGCGCTGTTCGATCCGGCGCTGGGCCTGACCTCGATCATTCCGGACATGGACCCCACGCGCCCGGCCCAGGCCAGCCCGGTGAAACTGCACGCCAGCATCGAGCGTTTCGGCGTCGACCAGCTGTTCGGCTCGCCGGCGCTGATGCGGGTGCTGGCCGAATACGGCCGGCCGCTGCCCTCGCTCCGCCGGGTGACCTCGGCCGGCGCGCCGGTGCCGGCCGAAGTGGTGGCGCGCATGCACGAACTGCTGCCCGCGGATGCCAATTTCTGGACACCCTATGGCGCCACCGAGTGCCTGCCGGTTTCAGTCATCGAGGGTCGCGAGCTGATCGCCCTGCGCGAGCGCAACCGGCAGGGCGCCGGCACCTGCGTGGGCCGGCCGGTGCCGCCCAACGAGGTGCGCATCATCCGGGTGCGCGACGAGGCGATCCCCGACTGGTCCGATGACCTGGTGGTGGAAGGCGACCTGATCGGCGAGATCACCGTGGCCGGGCCGACCGCCACCGACGCCTACTGGAACCGCGACGAGCAGACCCGCCTGGCCAAGATCCGCGAGGTGCTGCCCGATGGCAGCGAGCGCATCGTCCACCGCATGGGCGACCTTGGCTATTTCGATGCCGAGGGCCGGCTGTGGTTCTGCGGACGCAAATCGCACCGCGTGGTCAGCGCCGAGGCGGGCACGCTGTGCACCGAGCAGGTGGAGCCGGTGTTCGATACCCACCCCGAGGTGCGCCGCACCGCGCTGGTGGGCGTGGGCACGGCGCCGGCGCAGCGGCCGGTGCTGTGCGTGGAGCTGCAGCCGGGTGTGGCCGCGGCCGAACGCGCGCGGATCGCGTCCGAGCTGCGCCACATCGGCGAGGGGTTCGTGCACACCGCCCACGTGCAGACGGTCCTGTTCCATCCCGGATTCCCGGTGGATATCCGCCACAACGCCAAGATCGGCCGCGAGAAGCTGGCCGTCTGGGCCGAACAGCGGCTGCGTCGCGCCCCCGCGGGTGATGGCGTGACGCAGGAGGACGCACGATGAGGATCCTGGTGACCGGTGGCGGCGGATTTCTGGGCCAGGCGCTGTGCCGCGGGCTGGTGGAGCGGGGCCATGAGGTCACCAGCTTCAACCGCGGCCACTATCCGGAACTCGACGCGCTCGGCGTGCGCCAGGTGCGCGGTGACCTGGCCGACCGCGATGCCGTACTGGCCGCCGCCGCCGGCATGGAGGCGATCTTCCACAATGCCGCCAAGGCCGGCGCCTGGGGCAGTTACGACAGTTACCACCAGGCCAACGTGGTCGGCACCGACAACGTGCTTGCCGCCTGCCGCGCCCACGGCATCGGCCGGCTGGTGTACACCTCCACGCCCAGCGTCACCCACCGCAAGACCCATCCGGTGGAGGGCGGCACGGCGGAAACCGTGCCCTACGGCAGCGGCTTCAAGGCCCCGTACGCCACCACCAAGACCATTGCCGAGAAGGCCGTGCTGGCCGCCAACGGCCCGGCGCTCGCCACCGTCGCGCTGCGCCCGCGGCTGATCTGGGGGCCGGGCGACAACCAGCTGCTGCCGCGGCTGGTGGAGCGGGCCCAGGCCGGCCGGCTGCGCTTCGTTGGCGATGGCCGCAACCGCATCGACACCACCTACATCGACAACGCGGCCGATGCCCACTTCAAGGCTTTCGAACACCTGGCGCCCGGGGCGCCGTGCGCTGGCCGCGCGTACTTCATCAGCAACGGCGAGCCCATGCCGGTGCGCGACATCCTCAACGGCCTGCTGGCCGCCGCCGGGGCGCCGGCGGTGGAGGCAACGGTGCCGTTCCGGGTGGCCTATGCGATCGGCGCGGTGAGCGAAACGCTGTGGCCGCTGCTGCGCCTGCGGGGCGAGCCGCCGCTGACCCGGTTCCTGGCCGAACAGCTCAGCACCACCCACTGGTACGACATGGCGCCGGCCACGCGTGATTTCGGCTACGTGCCGCGGGTGTCCATCGCCGAGGGGCTGGAGCGGCTGGGCCGCACATGGCGGGAGCGCTGATTCCCCGCGGCGGGTTCACGGTGCGAGGACATGCCTGAACCCCTCCCCAGCGGGGCGGATTTCATCACCAACTGAATACCTGAGCCCCGGCAAGATCGAGCTGTATCCCACACGCCCGGAAGGGGAAGGTTGACACCATGCTCAATTACGCCGTGCTGTTTTTTGTTCTGGCCATTATCGCTGCGGTGCTTGGACTGACCGGCATCGCAGGTGCACTGGGCAACATTGCCTGGATCCTGTTCGTCGTGTTCCTGATCATCGCGGTGATCTCGCTGATCCGGGGCCGCGGTCCCAGGGTATGACGCCCTGCCGCGGCGCTGCATGGCCGCGCAGGATCTGACGGGCCCGTGCCCGTGCAAAGCCCGCCGGAGACGGCGGGCTTTTTTCATGCCTGCAGCTGGCGAACGCGCCCACGCGGCGCGGCTACAATGCGGCCATGGCTGCCCAATCCCGTTCCCCCCTGTCTTCGCTCAGGCCGCTGGCCGGGCGCGCCCTGGAGCGCGCGCTTGAACGCGCCCTGGCGCTGGATCCCGATACCCGCGAGGCGCTGGGTCCCCTGCAGGGGCGTCGCCTGGTGGTCCGGCTGGAATCGCCGCCGCTGGCGCTGCAGCTGACCGTCCAGGACCAGGCGCTGAAGGTGGGCCCGGTCGAGGACGGCCTGGAGCCGGATCTGGCCGTGCGCAGCACGCTGTCGGGGCTGCTGTCGCAGCTGCCCGGCCTGCGCGCGCACGATGGGGCGCCGGTGGGCAGGATGCGGATCGAGGGCGATGCCGAACTGGCCCGGCGGGTACAGGCACTGGCGCGTGGCTTCGACCCGGACTGGGAGGCGCCGTTTGCCGATGTGTTCGGCGATGTCATCGGGGTGCAGATCGCCCGCGGCCTGGCCGGGGCGCTGCGCCAGGCCAAGGTCACCGGCCAGGCGCTGGCCCGCAGCGCCGCCGAGTTCGTGACCGAGGAATCGCGCGACGTGGTCGCCCGCGCCGAGCTGGAAGCCTTCCACGAAGACGTGGACGTGCTGCGTGACGATGTGGAGCGGCTGGACGCGCGCGTGCGCCGCCTGCGCGCCGCCCTGGGCGCGGCTGCATGAGCGCACTGCTGCGGGCCTCGCGCATTGGCCGGGTGCTGCTGCGCTACCGCCTGGACTCCCTGCTGGAGGGCTCGTCCGCCGAGCGCTGGCTGCGGCTGATGCGCCCGTTCGTGCCGCGCGCCTCGGCCGAGGTGCAGGCCATGCCGCGCGGCGCCCGCCTGCGCCTGGCGCTGCAGGAACT
>DXCY01000083.1 GCA_019115725.1 Candidatus Luteimonas excrementigallinarum | reverse complement strand
GTGGGCGTGGCCTGCAGCGGTTCCAGCACTCCGCCGATGCCCGCGCCGCCGGAGATATGGCAGTGCCGGCCTACCTGCGCGCACGACCCCACCGTCGCCCAGGTATCCACCATGGTGCCCTCGCCCACATGGGCGCCGATGTTGATGAAGCTGGGCATCAGCACCACGTCGCGTCCCAGGTGGCTGCCGCGCCGGGCCACGGCGCCAGGCACCACGCGCACGCCCAGCTTGCGGAATTCGGCCTCGTCGAACCCTGCAAAGCGGGCCTCGATCTTGTCCCAGAACGGCGCGGGCCAGGCTTCCACCAGCGCCATCTCGTTGATGCGGAAATACAGCAGCACCGCCTTCTTCAGCCACTCGTTGACCTGCCACCCGTGGCTGCCTTCGCCGGGCTCGGCCACGCGCAGGTAGCCGGCCTCCAGGCCGACCAGGGCGTGTTCCACGGCCGGCCTTACGCTGCCTTCGATCTCCTCGGGGATCAGCGCGGTACGGCGGGTGAAGGCCGACTCGATGGTGTGGCGGATGCCGGTGATGGTTTCTTCGGAAAAATCGTAATGGGTCATGGGGGATCGCAATACAGTGAGTGGGGGAAGCCGCTTCCGGGGCGGGAAGCGGCGGGGTGTGGTTTTTCCAGCCGCCGGGTCAGCCGCCCTCGCCATCCAGGCTGGCCAGCAGGGCCACGCGAAGCAGTTCGCGACGGGCTTCGTCCAGCGGGCGGTTCTGCTCGTCGGTGAGTTTGAACACGTCTTCCACCCGCTCGCCAAAGGTGGCGATGCGGGCGTCATGCACGCGCAGGCGCTGCTCGCGCAGCACGTGGGCCACATCGGCCAGCAGGCCGGGGCGGTCAGTGCATACCAGGCTGAAGATGGTCTGCCGGCCGTCGGCCGTCTGGTCGAAGGCGATCTGCGGCACGATGCGGAAATGGCGCAGGTGCCGCGGCTGGTTGCGGCGCGCGGGCCGCACATCCAGCGAGCCCGCCAGCACGGTGGCCAGCTTGCGCTCGATTACCGCCGGCTCGGGCATGAAGCGCGGGTCGGTAGGCAGCACCTGGAACGTATCGAAGATGGTGCCGTGTGGCCCATCCAGCGCGCGCGCCTGCTGGATAGCCAGGCCGCTGCGGTCAAGGGTGATGGCGATCGCGGTGAACAGGCCGTCGCGATCGGGCGAATGCACGAACACCTCCAGCGCCTGCGCGCCCTCGGCCAGGCGCCGCACCTTGATCACCGTATCGCCCGGGCGGGTGCCGCTCAGCGCCCTCGCCTGCCAGGCGGCCTGGTCGGGTCGACCGCGCAGGAACATGGCTTCGGGCATGCGGTCGAACAGCGCATCGGCGCCATCCATCCCCACCCCGTGCGCCATCAGCAGCTCGCGCGCGTGGTCACGGGTTTCAGCAATGCGTTCGACCGCCGCCACCGGGTTTTCCAGCCCGCGACGCAGGGCCAGACGGGTCGCGGTGCGCAGGTCGGTCAGCAGCCGGTCCTTCCACGCGTTCCACAGCCGGGGCGAAGTACCGGCGATATCGGCGCAGGTGAGCAGGTAGAGGTAGTCCAGCCGGTCGCGGTCGGCCACTTCGGTGGCGAAGGCGTGGATCACCTGCGGATCGGAGATATCAAGCTTCTGCGCGGTGGTGGACATCAGCAGGTGGCGGCGCACCAGCCATTCCACCAGCGATGCGTCGGCTTCGCCCAGGCCGTGACCCAGGCAGAACTCGCGCGCATCCACCGCGCCGAGTTCCGAATGATCGCCGCCGCGCCCCTTGGCGATGTCGTGGAACAGCCCGGCCACCAGCAGCAACTCGGGCTTGCGCAGATGCGGCCAGACCGCATGCGCGGCATCAAAGCGCGGATCCGGCTCCTCGGCGGCAAACCCGGCGATATTGCGCAGCACCGCCAGCGTGTGCTGATCCACCGTATAGACGTGAAACAGGTCGAACTGCATGCGCCCGGTGACCTGGGCGTATTCCGGAATCCACGCGCCCAGCACGCCCAGCCGCGACATGCGCTCCAGCGTGCGCACTGGCGCCGGGCCGCGCAGCAGGGTCAGGAAGCGCTTGCGCAGCGCCATATCGGCATCGCGCCAGGTGGGCAGCGCATGCAGCGATTCGGCCAGCGAGCGCTCGGTCTGCGAGTGCAGGCCGCGCACATCCGGCAGGCCGGCCCAGGTGGCGAACAGATCGAACACCCGGCCCATGTCGCCTCCGGGCCAGACCTCGTCACGCGCGGCCAGATAGCCGCGCCGGGTGGCGAAATCATCATCCAGCACCACCAGCTCGCCTTCGCCCTCCAGATGCTCCTCGAAGCGCTGGATCAGCCGCTCGCTGATCCGCAATACCACCGCCGCGCTGCGGTAGAACTGCTGCATCATCTTCTCGACCAGGGCGTTATCGGCCTCGTCCACGTGCGCCAGCCGCGCGGCCAGCGCCTTCTGGTGGTCGAAGCGCAGGCGCTCCTCGGCCTTGCCGGCCACCAGGTGCAGGCCGAAACGGAGCCGGGACAGCGTGCGCCGCTCGCGCTCCAGGGTGGCGTGCTCGTCCACGCCCAGCAGGCCCAGGGTGATCAGCTGCTCCATGCTGTGCGCATCCAGCACCCGCCGCGCCAGCCAGCGCAGGGTCTGCAGATCACGCAGGCCGCCGGGCCCTTCCTTCAGGTTGGGCTCGAGGTTATCCGCGGTATCTCCATAGCGGCCGTGGCGACGGCGCTGTTCGGCCAGCTTGCCGGCGTAATACTCCGCCGGCGGCCAGGTGCGCTCGGCCGAGATGGCCTCGTTCAACTGCCGCACCTCGCCCAAGCTGGCCAGCAGCGGCCGCGCCTCCTGCAGCGAGGTCTGCACGGTGATGTCATCGGCCGCCATGCGGGTGCACTCCTGCGCGCTGCGCACGGCGTGGCCCACCGGCAGACCCGCATCCCACAGCAGCGCGAACAGGCGCGCCAGGGCATCGGCGCAGTCCACCGGGGCGCCGTCTTCCACCAGCACCAGCAGGTCGATATCCGATCCCGGAAACAGCTCACCGCGCCCGTAGCCCCCCACCGCGAACAGCGCCAGCGGCGCCTCGGTCGGAATACAGCGCGCCCAGGCCTGGCGCACATGGGCATCCACGGCGTTCACCCGCCCGGCAAGCAGGCGGTCGATGTCCTCGCCGGCGTCGAAGCGCCGGGCCAGTTCCGCATCATGTTCAGCCAGGGAGGCGCGCGCCTCGCCGGCCCAGGTGGCGTCATCCACCTGCCTGCCGCCGTTTCCCGTGTTCACAGGCGCGGCGGTCATCGCCGTCAGAGGAAGGCTTCGTTGTCGTCACCGGGGATGCGGGTGAGCACATCCACCCCGTCCGCGGTCACCGCCACCATGTGCTCCCACTGGGCGGAGAGCTTGCGGTCCTTGGTTACCACGGTCCAGCCATCGGGCAGCAGCCGGGTGTGACGCTTGCCTTCGTTGATCATCGGCTCGATGGTGAAGGTCATGCCTTCCTGCAGCACCAGGCCCTCGCCGGGATTGCCGTAGTGCAGCACCTGCGGATCGTCGTGGTAGACCTTGCCGATGCCGTGGCCGCAGTACTCGCGCACCACGCTGAACCGCTCGGCCTCGGCCACCTGCTGGATCGCGTGGCCCACGTCACCCAGCGTCGCACCGGGCCGCACCGCGTGGATGCCCGCGAACATGGCCTTGCGGGTGGTATCCACCAGCCGGCGCGCCATCACCGACGGCTCGCCCACGTAGTACATGCGGCTGGTGTCGCCGTGCCAGCCGTCCTTGATCACGGTGACATCGATATTGATGATGTCCCCGTCCTTGAGCACCTTCGGCCCGGGGATGCCGTGGCAGATCACGTTGTTGGCCGAAATGCAGGTGGCCTTGGGATAGCCGCGGTAGCCGATGTTGGCCGGCGTGGTGCCCTGCACGTTGACGATGTGTTCGTGGCAGATCCGGTCCAGCTCCTCGGTGCTCACGCCGGGCTTCACATACGGCGCGATCATCTGCAGCACCTCCGCCGCCAGGCGGCCGGCGACGCGCATCTGCTCGATCTCTTGGGGGGTCTTGAGGTTGATGGTCATCGGGTCATTATCGCCCATCGAAGCGGTTCCCGCCCCCGACGCCCACGGTCTGTCCGCCCCGCCCCC
>DXCY01000082.1 GCA_019115725.1 Candidatus Luteimonas excrementigallinarum | reverse complement strand
CCGACGCCCGAGAAAGCCGCCATTGAAATCATGAAAGCGGCAGCGCTGACCTCATCAGAACGCACGTTCTGGAAACGGTTGGCAGCGACCACCGCGGGACTGATGCTTGCCATGTCACTCTCAATAGACGCGCAGGCCGCAAAAGTAGAGTCTGCTTATAAATCAGATACTTATATATACATTATGCGCAATACACTATGTCCCTCAACGATGGCCGGCTACTGCGATGTAGCTCGGCAATGACCGCCAATGTGGTCCCAGCCGTTTGACAACCGTCGATAGATCCGGCATTGATGCAGGCACGATCCGAACCAATCTCACGCGCCCGGATGGTGCCAGGCAGTGCCGACACAGGGCCGGCGACGGTAGGCGAAGACCTGCGCCCTGCAGGCTGCGTGGACGGCTGTGGCGTACGCGGCGGATCAATGACGTCGGCCGGCTCGAAACTCGCCCCCAGCTTGGCTATCTCGGCGTCGAGCTCCGCAATGTACGCGCGGACCCTCAACTCAACGATCACCCCAACGATCAGACTATGAACCAGTAACGCGACCAGTACGGCACCGCCTATGCTCCAAAAACCAAGTGGTGAAGGCGCAGCCTGCCTTTGGCTGTGCCTGTACGGCCTGTAGTCTTCCATGCTTCCCCTTTTTGGCTATCTTTCGCTCCGGTTTCGTCACCTGAGCCGCGCACCGTCACCTTTGGCCCGCAACGCCTCATAAAGTTGCGCCGGCCCAAGAAGAATATCCTTCAGGCCACTCCTGACGCGCTCGGACCCCAGCGCCTGGCTGCTCATCGCCGTATGCGCCTCAAGCGCATCCATGATGGCGTGCATCAGCGCCTCCTTCAGGTCCGGCGAATTGGCGAACTGCTGTTTGCTGTTGTTCGCCGCCTGCTGGATCAGCGTTTCATTTTCCAGCAGCTTGCCCTTGATCACGCCGTTGACGTAGACGAGCTGGTCGCCATCGGTGAGCTGCCCCTCGAACAACCCGTTGACCTTCTCGATGATCTCCGCGAGGTAAGCCTGCTGCTTGTCCTGCACATGGCCACTGCCCACCGCATCCATCGGCGGCAGCTTGTAGGTGCCGTCCGCGCCCAGGCTCAGCGGCTGTTTCCCGCGATTGCGCAGCGTGTGGTGAGTGAGCACCACCTTTGACAGGTCCACCGTGTCGCGCTCGCGGCCGAACTCCAGTAGCGGCAGCAGGCGCCTGTAGAACAGGAAGCGTTTTTCGATGTCGGTGTTGCCGTAATCGAACATCTGCGAAAGGAACGCGTAGAGCCGGTTGAAGGTGCCCATGTCGCCCTTGAACAGCACCAGCGCCTCCAGCCCGTCCTTCGCCTCCCCTGCCCCCTTCCCGTCCCCGGCATCCTCCGCAGCCGCCCTCGCCTGCTGCAATGCCTTGTAGCGCTTGAGCAGGCGGTCCGCGACCGGCTGGATTGCGGCAGCCAGCTTCGCCTGGGTGGCCTTGGGATCCATCTCCACCCGCGCCACGCGCTCAACCTCGAAGTCGTCGTAATGACCGCTGGCGTCCAGCTTGGCGCGCAGGCTGAAGACCAGATCGGGATCGGTCGTCGCCTCTAGCTCGGCGGTCTCGTAGTACGTCTTGAAGGCGGCAAGGATGTCCGCGGCCTCGTTGACGAAGTCCAGCACGTAGGTGGTGTCCTTGCCCGGATACGCGCGATTGAGTCGCGACAGTGTCTGCACCGCCTGGATGCCGCCCAGCTTCTTGTCCACGTACATGCCGCACAGCAGCGGCTGGTCGAAGCCGGTCTGGAACTTGTTGGCCACCAGCAGCAGGTGATAGCCGGTGCTGGCGAAAGCCTTGCGGATGCCGCGGCCCTTGAGCTCCGGATTGAGCAGCACGCTGGTTTCAGTGACCGGCTCCGGGTAGCTCTCCGGGTCGTCAACCTCGCCAGAGAACGCCACCAACACCCCCAGCGGATACTGCTGGCGCTCAATGTAACCGCGGATTGCCTTCTGCCAGCGCACCGCCTCGCGCCGCGAACCCACCACCACCATTGCCTTGGCGCGGCCGTCCAGCAGCGGCTGCACGTTCTCGCGGTAGTGCTCCACCACGATCTGCACCTTGGCGGCAATGTTGTACGGATGCAGCCGAACCCACTGCATGACTCCCTTCATCGCCGCGCTGCGCTCGACCTCAGTCTGGTCAAGCTCCCTGCCCTCGTGCGCCAGGCGGAACGCCAGGTCGTAGGGCGTGTAGTTGCGCAACACGTCGAGGATGAAACCCTCTTCGATTGCCTGCCGCATCGAGTACACGTGGAAAGGCTGCGGCAGCCCGTCCGGTCCCGGGCGCCCGAACAGTTCCAGCGTCTTGGCTTTCGGGGTCGCGGTGAACGCGATATAGGTCAGCCCGTCGCTGCCCGTGCGCGCCTGCATCTGCGCGGCCAGCAGCGCCTCTGTGTCCACCTCGCCGCCGTCCTGCAGTTCGGCCCACTCCTGCGAGCTGAGCACCTGCTTGAGCTTGGCCGCGCTCTCCCCGGTTTGCGAGCTGTGCGCCTCATCGGCGATCACGGCGAAGCGCTTGCCCTGCGTCGCCGCGAGCTCCTGCACCGTCTTCAGTGCGAACGGGAAGGTCTGGATCGTGCACACGATGATCTTCTTGCCGGACTTGAGCGCCTCGCCCAGCGCCTGGCTCTTGCTGCCGTGTTCCCCGGTGATGGTCGCGACCACGCCGGTGGTGCGCTCGAAGTCGAAGATCGCTTCCTGCAGCTGGTCATCGAGCACGGTGCGGTCGGACACCACCAGCACGCTGTCGAACACCTTTTCTTCGCCGCGGTGCAGGTCGGCCAGGAAGTGCGCGGTCCACGCAATCGAATTGGTCTTGCCCGAGCCGGCCGAATGCTGCACCAGGTAACGCTCGCCGGCCCCGTGCTCACGTACGTCGGCGACGATCTTCCGCGTCGCATCGAGCTGCTGGTAGCGCGGAAAGATCACGCCGGTAAGTCGCTTTTTCGAATCGCGCTTGCCGATCAGATAGCGGCCCAGGATCTCCAGCCAGCTGTCGCGCGCCCACACCTGCTCCCATAGGTAACGGGTGGCGAAGCCCGCCGGGTCGGGCGCATTGCCCGCCCCGCCCGCGTTGCCACGGTTGAACGGAAGGAAGAACGTGTCCGCCCCAGCCAGCCGGGTGGTCATCATCACCTCGGTCTGGCTGACCGCGAAATGCACCAGCGCCCCACCCGGGAACGTGAGCAGCGGCTCGGCCAGCCCGCCCTTCGGCTGTGGATCGCGGTCGAAGCGGTACTGGTCCACCGCATCGCCAACCGACTGCGTGAAGTCGGATTTCAGCTCCGCCGTGGCCACCGCGATGCCATTGACGAACAGCACCAGGTCGATGCAGTCGTTAAGCCGATTGGGCGAGTGCTTCACCTGCCGCACCACCCGCAGCCGGTTGGCCGCGTAGTGCTGCCCGATCACCGGGTTCATCGCCAGCGCCGGCTTGAACTGCACCAGCGACAGCGGCTGCTTCAGCCCCACCATTTCCACCCCGCGCCGCAGCACTTCCAGCGTGCCGCGCCCGTCGAGGTTCTTGCGCATCCGGTCGGCAAGGACCGTCCCCGCCTGGGCGCCATGATTTTTGGTCAGCGCCTGCCAAGCCTGAGGCTGGGTCTGCTCGATCCACGCCAGCAGGTCCGGCAGGAACAGGGCGCGCTGGCGGTCATAGTGCGCCGCATCGCCTTCCGCATACAGCCAGCCATTGGCGGCCAGGTACGCGCAGATCTCGCGCTCGAAATGGTGTTCCTGGTGCAGGTTCATGCGTCCCCCATCGTTACCAGGCTGGCGTCATGCGCCGGTAGCTGCCGGAACGCCAACAAGTTTCCCAACGTCATCCCTATCCCCCATTACAAACAGTTTCGGCTTCTCCAGGAGTTCCTGAGCGAACGCCTCCCCTGCCTGCACGCGTCGCACGAATTCCCCGGGTGAGTACAGCACGGGATTGACCTCGCGTCGCAGTTCAGCCTCTACCGGGTGGACAGCCTTCACGAGATCGGCAAAGCCTACGTCCCCCAGCACCAGCAGATCGATGTCGCTGTGATCAGTTTCCCTGCCCAGGGCGATGGAACCAAACACCCACGCCAGGACAATCCGGTCGACCAACGGATCCAGCGCCTCACGTAGCGCCGGCACGACGCCATGGGTCTTGCGAAACATCGACGCCAAGTCGTCAAACAGCAGGTTGCCGGTGTTGGCGCGGTAGTGCATCTGGTTGCCGTGTTGTGCGCGCAGCAACAAACCCGCCTCGGTCAGCTTGTCCAGCTCACGGCCCAAGGTGCCGGCGTGGCTGCCGGTCAGACGGGCGAGCTCACGCAAATGGAAACTGGCACCCGGCCGGAGCAGCAATACCGCCAGCACTCGCTGGCGGGTGCCGCCGAACAGCAGATCCATTAGGGCGCGAGATGAAACGTTGCTCATTGGGCGACGAGTGTTGCCTTTTTCGCAACATCCTGCAATTTCGTCCCCGCAGCGCGTGTATCGGCTGCCTGCCAGGGATCACCGTTCGCTATTCGCGAATGGCGAATATCCAGTCGATAACGGCGACTGACCACCCATCCGGATGTCCTTGACCCAACTGCGCCCTGCCCCTATGGTTTCCATTGAAGTGGGTTGGGACAACCCGACCGGCGCTGGGCTCCTGGGACTTCCCGGGGGCCCTTCTGCTTTTCAGGGGAACACCTTGAGTCCGTTGCCGATCACGCAGTCGCGTGCGCCCCGGAACAGCTTTCGCTCCAGGATGGCGGAGGCACGGTTGGGCTGGTCGGGCCGCAGGATGCGTAAACCCAGTGGCCGCGCGGTCAGATCCGCCAACTGCAACCCTTCTGAGTTCGCCTTCTTGTCCGCGACATGGAAGGCCAAAGGCAGAGGCTGATGATTCCGGTTGTTGCCGTCACAGACCCGGCGGAATTCGAGTTCCAAAGCCCTGTCTTCCTTTAGCCCCCGTGCCTCGAATACCACATAGGTGTCCCTGTTGCCCTGGCCCTGTAGACGCAGGAACTGGTCCAGCCGCTCCAGCCCAAACTGCATCGCCAGGTGGTACGGGTGAAAAGGCGTCTGATACCGCGCCTTCAGCTGAACTTTGTCGATGACCACCGCAATCACCGTCATGTCGGCCTCGTCGATGATGTCGGTCAGTCGATGCATGAAGGCTTCCCGTGCCGCTTGATTGAGCTGCGAGAATGCGCCCCGCCTCTTGCGGATATCGTGCTCGTGGAGGATCACCAGATCGTGACCGAACACCTCGAACTTCAGCCGCCTGATGGCGGGTGCGACCGAGGCGACATACACGTCCACCGGAAAGATGCAGAAGCACAGCACGAACAATGGCCACTCCGGATTGATCACCTCCAGGCTGTGGTCGCCGCTTTCATCGACATAGACGATGTAATCCGAGTACGCCATTCGGCCTCCTTGCCGAGTTGCTTCAGGCAACCAATTTGTTGCTCAGGCCACGGACATCGAACTGGCCAGTGACCGTGGCGGAGATCAGTGCACTGCGACGTTCGCACAACAGGCGGATAGCCGCATTGACCTCCGCGATAATTCCATCAAATCGTTGAAGCTCTACCTCCAAGAAATCGAGTATTGCTTGTTGCTCAGGCAGCGGCGGGCCCGTGATTGGCAACCCGCCAATATCGTCAAGGCTGAGCTGTATTTTCGCGCCTCCATACCCTTGATTAGCAAGGTAAGTCGAGCCGAGTCGTGACAACGTGGCGTACGCAACCCAGAGAGGAAGGAAATGCTCCCCATGCAAGCGGGCGAGCGCGACATGTTGGCTGACAAAGGCCGCCTCCAGGTCGGCAGGGACAACTGCTACCGACCCCAAATATGCGGTAATGGAGAACAGTAAATCGCCTGCTTGTACTCGCGTGCGCTCCCCCTCAGTTCCGCTGGGTTGGGCAACACGCTGGATGTCGCTCAAATCCAGCTTCGCGCTGTTTCGAGTCAGATTGCCTATTCTGAGAAACAGTGCACCGTCATCTGCGTAATGCGCTGCCCAACCACGAGATCCGCTTGTGAGGAAGGCGAGATCCCTTTTAAGCGACAGCACATCCCAGTGCGACGGCACCTCGCCCAACCACGGGATGCCGGAATCCTTCATCGGGACGTTGGGGTCGAGGCCACGGGTGACGGCGTGGGAGATGGTGGCCTGCCGCTTCTCGGCCAGCAGTGCCAGGAGCGTTTGCTGCTCGGCGATCAGCGCGTTGATCCTAGAACTTTGATCATCCAAGAATATTGCGATGGCGTGCTGTTCGAATTCCGACGGCAACTGCACAACCTGATCTTTCACTTGTGAAGCCGTGAGCAATGGCTGTGCGGTAGTCGAAACATCAATGTCGAAATTTCGCGCGATAAGCGAGTAGTAAAGAAATCTGGGAACAAGTACGGAATATTCACGGACCACGAGCACATTGTCGGAAGCGCCATAACTCCCCTCCGCATAATTTACTGCCCCTGCGGATCCAACTCGTCCTATCAGAACATGAGGTTTGAGAAACGTAGCAATCTCACACTTACCAATCGGGCCATTTGCTCCAAACAGTGGGTAATTCCCGGTGTCGGATTTGGAGTTTCGACCGCTGAACACTGAGGAGGACCACTTCAGCTTGGACGTAAGCCAGTGGCCCGGAATCTCACCCAACCACTCCACCCCACTATCCCGGTACTCCGCATACCTGGGCAGACTCATTCCGCCATCTCCCCCAGCATCCGCATGATGTTGGCGGTCACGGCTTTCAGCTCGGCGTCGATCACCTCCAGCGGGCGCGGGGGCTCGAACACGTAAAAGTGGCGGTTGAAGGGGATTTCATAGCCCACCTTCGTCTTCGCCTCATCAATCCACGCATCCGGTGCGTGCGGCAGCACCTCGCGCTCGAAGTAGGCCTGGATGTCTTCGCCCAGCGGCACGTTCTCGGTATCGCGCAGTGAGCTGTCCGCCTGTGGCTTGCCCTTCTGCTTGCCCTTCTGGCCAAGCACGATGCTTCCGCCCTCGTCGCGCAGCGGGCGCTCGACGGTGATGGTGGTGTAGCCGAAATCCTCGTTGCGGAAGATGCGGCTGATCGGCACGCGCTTGAGCCGGCCGCCTTCGGGAGGATCGGGTGCGTCATCAGTGCCGGTGACAATGCGCTGCTCGATCTCGCGGCCATCGGCATCCAGCACGGTGATGCGCTCGGCCTCGGTGAAATCGCCAAACAGGCGGGTGACGGTGGCGATGTCCTCGTCACCCATTTCCTTGCGCTTGCTGCCCAGGCTCTTGCGCATCTTGCGCCAGAAGCCGCTGGCGTCGATCAGCTGCACGTGCCCGCGGCGGTCGTCGTCCTTCTTGTTGGAGACAATCCACACATAGGTGCTGATGCCGGTGTTGTAGAACATGTCGGTCGGCAGGCCGATGATGGCTTCGACCAGGTCGTTCTCCAGCAGATAGCGGCGGATCTCGCTTTCGCCACCGCCTGCGCCGCCAGTGAACAGCGGCGAGCCGTTGAGCACGATGCCGAAGCGGCTGCCGCCCTCCCCGTCCACCACCGGCGCCATCTTCGACACCAGGTGCAGCAGGAACAGCATCGAGCCGTCCGAAACGCGTGGCAGGCCGGGGCCGAAGCGCCCGTCGAAGCCCTTCTGCTCGTGCTCGGCGCGCACGATCTTCTGTACTTTCTTCCACTCCACGCCGAACGGCGGGTTGGACAGCATGTAGTCGAACTTGCGCAGCGGGAAGCCGTCTTCGCTGAGCGTGTTGCCCGGGGCGATATTACCCACGTCCTGCCCGCGGATCAGCATGTCGGCCTTGCAGATCGCATAGGACTCGTCGTTGAGCTCCTGCCCGTACAGCGTGAGCCGCGCGGCGGGGTTGTGGGCCAGCAGGTGCTCGGTGGCCACCGAGAGCATGCCGCCGGTGCCGGCGGTTGGGTCGTACACGGTGCGCACCACGGCATTGCCCGGCGTGAGCACCTCGTCGTCCTCGATGAAGATCAGGTTGACCATCAGCCGGATCACCTCACGCGGGGTAAAGTGCTCGCCGGCGGTCTCGTTGGACAGCTCCGAGAACCTGCGGATCAATTCCTCGAACACATGTCCCATCCGCGCGTTGTCCACGCGGTCCGGATGCAGGTCGATGTTGGCGAACTTCTCGGTCACCAGGTACAGCAGGTTGGCCTTGGCCAGCCGCTCCACCTGGGTGTGGAAGTCGAAGCGCTCGAAGATATCGCGCGCCTCGGGCGAGAAGGCCTGCACGTAGGCGTAGAGGTTCTGGGCGATGTGGTCCTGGTCGCCCAGCAGTTTGGGCAGGTCCATCGGGGACGTGTTGTAGAGCCGCGCCTCACCGACGATTCGCCTGAGGAACGGGTCCGGGTTGATGCCTGCGGCGGTCTTTTTCGCGGACTCGGCCAGCACCTTGTCCTTGGTGGGCGCGAGCACGCAGTCGAGTCGGCGCAGGACGGTGAACGGCAGGATCACCCGGCCATATTCGGACTGTTTGTAATCGCCGCGCAGCAGGTCGGCGACCGACCAGATGAAGGACGAAAGTGCGGCTTGGTTCATGCGACTTAGGTTCCCCGGACCTGAAAAGATCTCGCATGATAGTCGAGCCGGTAGCATCGCCTGAGACGGTAGATCGGCCGCGTGTGGTCGTCGCTTCCGTTCCGCAGCCGGGCGTATCCCGGTATATCGCGTCGTCGCCTACGGGCCCGCTCCGCTGCGGTCCAGCAACTTGAGCATCGCCGCAGCAATTTCCGCACCATGGGTTTCCAGGGCGAAGTGACCGCTGTCCAGGAGCTTAACTTCGGCATTGGGGTTGTCTCGTTTGAACGCTTGCGCACCGGCTGGCGTAAAGAACGGATCCTTGTCGCCCCAGATCACGAGCGTGGGCGGTTGGTAGCGCCGGAAGTACTGGTGCAGCTGTGAGTAATGCTCAATGTTCGTTCGGTAATCCAGCATCAGGTCCATTTGCGCCTCTTCGCCGATGCGTGCGATTGCCGAGGACGCCAACTGGTACGTTTCCGGAGGAATCACCGTGGGGTCGCTAACGCCTTCCGTGTACTGCCACTTGACCATCTCCGGCGTGTTGAACTTGCGCAATGCTTCCCGATTCGAAGCAGTTGGTTCAGCCCATGCCCGGCGCATATCCGCCCAGCCAGGACTGAGTCCTTCCTCGTAAGCATTGCCGTTCTGGCTCACGATTGCCGTGATCTTTTCCGGATGATTCACCGCCAGGCGCCAGCCCACGGGCGCGCCGAAGTCGAACACGTATATCGCGAAACGCTTCAACCCATGACGGCGGTGAACGCATCAATCACGGAAGTCAGCCGCTGAAAGCTGTATTCAAACTCTTTGTCAGGCAGGACGGTGGTTTGGCCGAACCCTGGCAGATCGGGCGCAAGTACGCGGTAGCGATGGGCAAGCTTCGGTATCAGGTCGCGGAACATGTGGGAGGAGGCTCCGAATCCGTGCAGCAGCAGCACGGCCGGCGCGTCAGATGGGCCGGCTTCGCGGTAAAAGACACTGACCCCTTCGATGTTCACGGTGCGGTGGTGCACGTGGATTGGATCGTCCGTCCAACTGACCGTGGGAGCCGGCGATGAAGCAGCGCCGGGAGTTTGATCGTGGTGGTTCTGAGTAGGAATGAGCATTTCGATGTCCTCGGAAGTGATGTAACTACTGGGTGACGCTGTATTCCTCCCCCTGATGGGAGGGATCGCGAAGATTGTTCAGATGGCGGCGCCGCCGGACACGCTCAGGACCTCGCCGGTGATGTAGCTACCGGACGGGCCTGCGAGAAAGCAGACCGTTTCCGCGACCTCTTCCAGCGTGGCAATGCGCCGGATAGGATGCAGGTCAAGGATCGCCGCGCGGGCATCGGGATCACCGAGCATGGCGTCGGACATGTCGGTCGGCATCACTCCCGGCTGCACCACGTTCACCGTGATGTTGCGCGGGCCCAGATCGCGCGCGGCGCCCTTTGCGTACCCGATAAGTGCGGCTTTGGTCCCGGCGTAGTCGGCGACCCCTGGCACCGGAACGTGTGTACCGAACCGCGAGCCGATGAAGATGATCCTGCCACCGTCAGTCAATTTCGCCGCGGCTGCGCGCGTCGTGGCAACCACTCCCATGACGTTGACCTGCCATTGGCGATCGTTGTCCGATGCATTGAAGTCGGGGTCATCGACCAGCTGGCCTTGCACGGCGATGCCCGCATTGTTGACCACGATGTCGAGCTTGCCGAACTGGGCGATCACCCGGTCTACGAGCGGCTGGGCGGCCGCAAGGTCACTCTGGTCGCTGTGGACGGCGATCGCACGCACGCCGCTCGCCTTCAGGCGGTCAACAACGGCCTCGGCCTTGGCCGATGAGTTCGCGTAGCTGATCGCTACATCCGCGCCGCGTTCGGCGAACGCCTGCGCCAGCCCGGCGCCAAGGCCGCGGGAGCCGCCGGTGATAAGTACGGTCTTGCCGGAAAGTTCTTTCTGCATGGTGAATTCCTTCTTGATTGGACGGGCAGTGGTCCGAGGTGGGTCATGCCGGTTTGCCGGCAGCATCAGGTTGGTCCCGCGCCGCATTCGCGAGGTTGGTAAACAGTTCGGACTTCGTCTGGTGTGCATGGGCCAGCCATGCAGGCTGACCTGGCGCACTGCGCCACGATTCGCTAAGGGGACTGTTATCGACCGTGTCGTAGCCGAACTGGTCGTAAAGGCGCGTCACCAGCTCCACCGCTTCGGGAAAATTGCTGGAGACCGACAGCGCATGGCGATCCGGGGCACCGGAGGGCCTGGCTGAAGTGAACAGACGAGGCGCCTGGATGTGGGTGAATGCCTTCGCGACCTTCGCACCAGGAAGCTGTTCCTGGCGAAGTTCGTGGACGGTCTTTCTCCCGGAATCGACAATCGGGAACCGGCCGTCGCGCCAAGCCATATAGTTATTGGTGTCGATCACGATCTTGCCCGCAAGCTGTTCCACGGGCATGTCGTTGACCAGCCGGAGCCGCACGGCGATGACCACGAAATCACCCGCTTTGGCGGCCTCCGCCGCAGTAGCTGCGCGCGCCGCGGGTCCAAGCTCATCCACAAGCGGCCCGAGCGTTTCCGGGCCGCGCGAGTTGGCAATGACGACCCGATAGCCTTTTGCTATGGCCTTGCGGGCAATCTGGCTGCCGACTTCCCCGGCGCCGATGATGCCGATGGTATTCATTCAGTGACTCCTTCGTGGCTGGTGACGGAAACGCGTTCGTGGATCGGCGGGTGCTGCGGCCAGCCCCCTGCCAGGGCGCGGTAGACCCCGGCGGCGCTGCTGACGGTGCGGGTACGGGTTTGGGCAAGTGCGTCCTGCGCCTGCAGCAGGGTGCGTTCGGAATCGAGCACGTCGAGCAGGTCCGCAGCGCCGGCCTCGAAGCGGATCACCGCCAGCTGCGCCGCTCGTGCACTGTCTTCGGCGGCTCGTCGCAGGTGCGCGTCCTGTTGGCGGCTGCGTGCGTGAAGTACCAGCGCGTTTTCCACATCCTCCAGGGCCCGCAGGACGGTCTGCTCATAGCGGGCCAGCTCCGCGGCGGCGCCCGCATCGGCTGCCGCAATGCGCGCGCGCACCCGGCCGATATCCAGGAACGACCAGTCGATGCCCAGCGCGATCAGCCGGGTTTCGCTGTCGCGACCGAACAGCGCCGCGCTGTCCATGGCCTGGCTGCCCATCAGCCCGCCCAGGGTGAAGCGCGGGAACAGGTCCGCGGTGGCCACGCCGATGCGCGCGGTGGCCGCGTGCAGGCGGTGCTCGGCGGCAGCGATGTCGGGACGCCGCCGCAACAGTTCGCCAGGCGAGCCGGGATCCAACGCCGCCGGCACGGCTGGCAACGGCCGCGCCTGCGAAAGATCAGCCAGCAGGGCGTCCGGGCTACGCCCGCACAGCAGGGCCAGCCGATGCTGGTGGACAGCCACTTCCGCCTCCAGCGCCGGCACCCGTGCCAGGGTCGATTCGAGCTGCGCGCTGGCGCGCGCAGTGTCGTAGCCAGTGCCGCGTCCGGCCCCGAAGCGCCCCTCCACAAGCTCCAGCGTTTCGCGCTGGTTGTCGGCGTTGGCGCGGGCTACGCGCAGTCGCTCCTGGGCACCGCGCAGCTCGATGTAACCACGCACCACCTCCCCCACGATCACCACCTGCATGGCGGCAAGATCCCCGGCGCTGGCGGCGGCATCGGCACGCCGCGATTCCACACCGCGGCGCACCCGGCCAAACAGGTCCAGCTCCCAGCTTGCCGAGACGCCGGCCCGCCAGCTTTCGTGATCGCGCCCGGCGCGCGACATGCCCTGCGCCTCATCGGCCGACAGGCGCACGTCCGCGGCTTCGGCGCTGGCGGTGACCGTCGGCAGACGGTCGAAACGGGCACCGCTCAGCAGCGCATTGGCGCGCGCGTAGTTGGCCAGGGCGATGCGCAGGTCGTGGTTGGACGCCAGCGCGGCCTCCACCAGGGCATCCAGCTGTGGATCGGCGAACTCCTGCCAGAACGCCGCATCCGGCGCGGGCAGTGCCGACCCCTCGGCCGGTGAGACCTGCCCATAGCGCTCGGACAGCGGCAGGTCCGGGCGCACGTGGTCCGGCCCGACCATGCAGGCCGACAGGGCCAGCGCCAGCAGCGAGGGCAGCGCCGCGCGCAGGCCGGCCGGCAGATGGATGGGATTACGCATGGGCGGCCTCCAGGGCTTCGGGATCGGCAACCGGTGCCTTGCCACGCGTGGCCAGCTTGCGCAGGGCGACATAGAACACGGGGGTCAGGAACAGGCCGAAGGCGGTCACGCCGACCATGCCGGTGAACACGGTTACGCCGGTCGCGGCGCGCACCTCGCTGCCGGCGCCCGACGACAGCATCAGCGGCACCACGCCGGCGCAGAACGCGATCGAGGTCATGATGATCGGGCGCAGGCGCAGGCGGCAGGCCTCCAGCGCAGCGTCGACGATGCCGCGGCCCTGGCGCTCCAGGTCACGGGCGAACTCGACGATCAGGATCGCGTTCTTGCACGCCAGCCCCATCAGCACCACCAGCCCGACCTGCACGAACACATTGTTGTCGCCGCCGGTCGCCCACACACCGAACATCGCCGCCAGCAGGCACATCGGCACGATCAGGATCACCGCCAGCGGCAGGGTCCAGCTCTCGTACAGCGCGGCCAGCACCAGGAAGGCAAGCAGCACCGCCAGCGGGAACACGATCATCGCGGCGTTGCCCTGGCTGGCCTGCTGGTAGCTCAGGTCGGTCCATTCGATCTGCATGCCGGGCGGCAGCACCGTGTCGGCCAAGCCGCTCACCGCATTCATGGCCTGGGTGGAGGACAGCACCCGCTGGTCGGATTCACCGGCCAGGTCGGCGGCCGGGTAGCCGTTGTAGCGCAGCACCGGATCGGGCCCGAAGGTCTCGCGCATCTCCACCATCGATCCGATCGGCACCATCTCCCCGCTCGCGTTGCGGGTGCGCAGGCGAGAGATGTCGTCCACGCTGCTGCGGAACTGCGCATCGGCCTGGGCGATCACCTGCCAGGTGCGGCCGAACTGGTTGAAGTCGTTGACGTAGGCCGAGCCCAGGTAGGTCTGCAGGGTGTCGAACAATTCGGTCAGCGGCACGTCCTGGGCCTTGGCCCGGGCCCGGTCGACCACGGCATCGAGCTGGGGCACGTTGGCCTGGTAGCTGGAGATCGGGAAGCCCATGCCCGGCGTCTGCGCAATGGCGCCGGTCATGCCGTCCACCGCTTCCTGCAGAGCGCCATAACCCAGCCCCCCGCGATCCTGGATGAACATCTGGTAGCCGGATCCGTTTCCCAGCCCCTGGATCGGCGGCGGCATGAACGAGAAAGCCAGCCCTTCCTGCAGGGCCGACAGGCGCTGGTTGAGATCGGCGTTCACCTCCTCCGCGCTGCGGCTGCGCTCTCCCAGCGGCTTGAGCGGCAGGAACACCACCCCGGTGTTGGGCGTATTGGTGAACTGCAGGGCGTTGAGACCGGCCAGGGCCATGGTGTGGGATACATCTCCGGTCTCCATGGCGATATCCCCTACCTTGCGCAGCAGCGCATCGGTGCGCGCGAGCGACGCACCTTCGGGCAGCTTCACGCCGGCCATCAGGTACATCTTGTCCTGCACCGGGATGAATCCCGGCGGCACCATCTTGAACATGAGGCCGGTCGCCAGCAGCAGGCCGGCGTACACCAGGAACACCAGGCCGCGCCGGCCAAAGATACGTCCGATGGCACCCTGGTAGCGGTTGGAGCTGTTGTTGAAAAACCTGTTGAACGGCAGGAACACCCAGCCGAACGCGCGATCGATGCCGCGGGTGAGCCTGTCCTTCGGCGCACCGTGCGCCTGCAGCAGGCGCCCGGCCAGCGCCGGCGACAGGGTCAGCGAGTTCAGCCCGGAGATCGCCACCGAGATGGCGATGGCCACGGCGAACTGCTTGTAGAACTCGCCCGTCACCCCGTCCAGGAACGCCATCGGCACGAACACCGCGCACAGCACCAGGGTGATCGCGATGATCGGCCCGGATACCTCCTTCATCGCCAGGTGCGCGGCCTCCAGCGGTGGCGCGCCCTGCTCGATGTGACGCTCCACGTTCTCCACCACCACGATTGCGTCATCCACCACGATGCCGATCGCCAGCACCAGCCCGAACAGGGTCAGCGTGTTGATCGAGAACCCGAGCAGGTGCAGTACCGCGAAGGTGCCCACGATGGAGACCGGCACCGCCAGCAGCGGGATGATCGACGCGCGCCAGGTCTGCAGGAACAGGATCACCACCAGCACCACCAGCAGCACCGCTTCCAGCAGGGTGATGACCACGGCGCTGATCGACTCGCGCACGAAGATCGTGGTGTCGTACAGCGCCTCGTATTTCACGCCCGGAGGGAAGCGCGTGGACAGCTCGTCCAGGGTCGCGATCACGTCGTCACGGATCTGCAGCGCGTTGGCGCCGGGCGCCTGGTAAATGCCGATACCCACCGCGTCCGAACCGTCCAGCTGCGAGCGCAGGGTGTAATCGCCCGCGCCCAGCTCCAGCCGGGCCACATCGGACAGCCGCACCAGCTCGCCCTCGCCGCCGGTCTTGATCACGATGTCGCCGAACTCTTCCACGGTGGTCAGCCGGCCGCGGGCGTTGATCAGGGTCAGGAAGCTGCTGTCGGGCATCGGATCCGCGCCAAGCTGGCCGGCCGAGACCTGCACGTTCTGTTCGCGCATCGCGCCCACCACGTCACCGGCGGTCATTCCGCGGGAGGCGATCTGCTCCGGATCCAGCCAGGCGCGCATGGCGTAATCCCCGCTGCCGAACATCTGCGCGTCGCCCACGCCCTGGATGCGCGATAGCGCGTCGAGCACGTGCAGGCGCACGTGGTTGCGCAGATACAGGGTGTCGTAAGCGCCGTCCTGCGACGTCAGGTGCACCACCATCAGGAACGTGGGTGACTGCTTCTGCGTGGTCACGCCGTGGCGGCGTACGTCCTCGGGCAAGCGGTTGAGCACCTGGCTGGCCCGGTTCTGCACCCGCACCGCCGCTTCATCGGGGTCCACCCCGGGGCTGAAGGTGACGGTCATCTGCAGCACGCCATCCGAGCCGGCGACCGACTTCATGTACATCATGTCCTCGACGCCGTTGATCGATTCCTCCAGCGGTGTGGCCACGGTCTCGGCAATCACCTGCGGGTTGGCGCCCGGGTAGGCGGTACGCACCACCACCGAAGGCGGCGCCACCTCCGGGTACTCGCTGATTGGCAGGATCGGAATGGCGATCAGCCCGGCGGTGAAGATGATGATCGACAGCACCGCGGCGAAGATCGGCCGATC
>DXCY01000010.1 GCA_019115725.1 Candidatus Luteimonas excrementigallinarum | reverse complement strand
AGAGGTGTTGCGGGTGACCGAGGATGCTTGAACGCATGGGGCGGTGGACGTTCGGCGCAGCGGTTGTGGTGGTGCTGGCCGGCTGCGGCGCGCCGTCCGGCGATACTGGCGCCGCAGAGGACGAGGCGGATGCCGTCAGCACGGCAGTCCGGGCCGGGCAGGAAGCCGCGATGGAACAGCCGGTGCGGTCCGCAGGCGCAGACCTCACCACGCGCCGGTCGTTGCGTCCGGCGACCCCGCGGGAGCCGGTCCAGACCGCCGTGCGTACCGGCGACGGCCGCGCACCGGTGTCACCGGTGGCGGCATCCGAAAGCGGACTGACGCCGGGCGAGGCCGAGTTCATGGACGGGGAGGCGATCGGTGCCGGCCGTTTCGTCGAGGCGATGCGCGGCGACCGCTGGGACGAGACCGTGGGCCGGTTCGAGGCCGACAGCGGCATGGATCCGGACGCGCGTGAGCTGGAGCGGATCTACCGGGAGGCGCTGCAGCCGGCGCTGGCGCGCCACGATATGGTGCTGGCGCGTTTCGGCTGCGGATTGTCGCTGTGTGCCGGCACGGCGCGTGGTCCGCTGCCCGAGGAGCCGTCGATGCTGCCTGCCGGTCTTATTCTGGACGTGGAGGGATTACCCATGCCGGTGCGGGTGGTCAGGGAAGTGGAAACGCCGCGTTACCGTGAGCTGAGGTTTTCCTTCTCCATCGAAACCGAGCTCCACACCATCCGTATTGGGCGATGACCGTGGCCCAGTTCCGTTACAGGGCGCTCAACGCCCGCGGCGAAATGCTCGACGGCCTGATGGAGGCCGCCAGCGAAGCCGAGGTGGTGCAGCGGCTGCAGGAACAGGGCCACATGCCGGTGGAGGCACGGCCCGCGGGCGAGGGTGGCGGCACGGCGAACTGGCGCGCGCTGCTGCGTCCCAAGCCCTTCGCCGGCCAGCGGCTGGTGCAGTTCACCCAGCAACTGGCCACCCTGCTGGCGGCGGGGCAGCCGCTGGACCGGGCCCTGACCATCCTGCTGGACCTGCCGGAGGATGCCGCGGCCAAACGCACCATCGTCGACATCCGTGATGCGGTGCGCGGCGGCAGCCCGCTGTCGCAGGCGTTGGAGCGCCAGCACGGGGCGTTCTCGCGCCTGTACGTGAACATGGTGCGGGCGGGCGAAGCCGGCGGTTCCCTGCATGACACCCTGCAGCGCCTGGCCGATTACCTGGAGCGCAGCCGCGAGCTGCGTGGCCGGGTCATCAACGCGCTGATCTATCCGGCGATCCTGGTGGTGATGGTGGGCCTGTCGCTGCTGTTCCTGCTGGGCTACGTGGTGCCGCAGTTCGCGGCAATGTACGACAGCCTGGATGCGCAGCTGCCGGTGTTCACCCGGCTGGTGCTTGGTGTTGGCGAACTGGTGCGCGACTGGTGGCTGCTGATGCTGGCCGTACCGTTGCTGGCGCTGCTGTGGTTCGACCGCCGGCTGCGCGATCCCGCGTTCCGCGCCCGCTTCGACGCCTGGCTGCTGGACACCCGCCTGGCCGGGCCGTTGGTGGCGAAACTGGAAACCGCCCGGCTGGCCCGCACCCTGGGTACGCTGCTGCGCAACGGCGTGCCGCTGCTGGCCGCGCTGGGCATCGGCCGCAACGTACTGGGCAACCGGGCGCTGGCGGCGGATGTCGAGGCCGCGGCCGAGGAGGTCCAGGGCGGGGTAGGCCTGTCGCCGGCGCTGGGGCGCGGCAAGCGTTTCCCGCGCCTGGCGCTGCAGATGATCCAGGTGGGCGAGGAGTCCGGCGCGCTGGATTCGATGCTGCTCAAGACCGCCGATACTTTCGAGCAGGAAACCGGCCAGGCGCTGGACCGTATGCTGGCGGCGCTGGTGCCGGTGGTTACCCTGCTGTTGGCCGGCATCGTCATGGTGGTGATCCTGGCGGTGCTGGTTCCCATTTACGATCTCACCAATGTCATAGGTTGATGCATGAACTCATACCGTTATTGCCGCAGGGCGGGTCGTCGCTTTATTTCTCCGCAGGGGCAGGCCGGCGTGGCCCGCAGCGCGGCTGCTCCGGCCAGACCGGGGGCCGCACGCGCGCGCGAAGGCGGCTTCAGCCTCATCGAGATCATCGTGGTGGTGGTGCTGATCGGTGGCATCGTGGCCTTTGCCGCCAGCCGTATCCTGGGCGGCGGTGATCGCGCCCGGGTCAACCTGGCCCAAGCCCAGGTGCAGACCCTGGCCGACAAGGTGGATGGCTATGAGATGGATACCGGCACGCTGCCCGGCAGCCTCTCCGATCTGGTGACCCAGCCTTCGGGGGTCAGCGGCTGGCTTGGCCCGTATGCCACCCAGGGTGAGCTCACCGATCCGTGGAATACGCCGTTCGAATACCGCGTGCCGGGCGATGGTCGGCGCTTCGACATCGTCAGCTACGGCGCCGATCGCCAGCCGGGTGGCGACAGCGTCAACGCGGACATCCGCATCCGGCAGTAGCCGGAGCCGCGGGGCGTGGGGATGGGCGGGCGCGCACGGGGGTTCTCCCTCCTGGAGGTGATTGCGGTGGTGGCCCTGATCGCCATCGCCAGCCTGCTGGCCGTGGGCGTGCTTGGCGGTGGGCTGGAGCGCATGCAGATGCGCTCGGCCGCAAAGGACATCGCCGCCAACCTGCGTTTTACCCGCGCCCATGCGCTGGCCACCGGCACGCCGCAGCGCTTCACCCTCGATCCGGTGGCGCGCACCTGGCAGGCGCCGCGCGATCGCAGTGGACGGATTCCCGAGCGCATGGAGGTGGAATTTACCGGGGCCCGCGAGGCCCAGGCACACGGCGGCGAGGGCGCGGTGGTGTTCTTCGGTGACGGTGCCTCCACCGGCGGACGGGTACGGCTGGAATCCGGCGGCGCCCGCTGGGATGTCGACGTCGCCTGGCTCACCGGTGAAGTGCGCATCCACCGGGGCCAGCGGTGAGGGCGGCAGGTGGCAGTGGATCGCGCCAGCGCGGCTACACCCTGATAGAGGTGCTGGTGGCGTTTTCGGTGCTGGCGCTGGGACTGACCCTGCTGCTGGGCACGCTGTCCGGTGCCACGCGCCAGGTGCGCTGGTCGGCCGATGCCGGACGCGCGGCACTGCACGCGCAGTCGCTGATTGCCCAGGCGGGCGTGGGCGAGCCGCTGGCGCCGGGTCGGCGTGACGGGGAGCTGGATGCCGGGCGCTATCGCTGGACGCTTGAAGTGCAGCCCTGGGTGGATCCCACCCAGCCGCCGCCGCTGGAGGATCCCTTCGCCCCGCAGCTGATGGCGCTGCGACTGCGCCTTGAATGGGGTGATGGGGGGCCGGCGCAGCAGCTGCAAGTGGATTCGCTGCGTCTGGTGCAGCCGGATCAGGCGGGACGGACGCTGTGATGGGCCGGGTGCCGATCGCGGGATGGCCGAAAGCGCGCGCGCGCGGCTTCACCCTGATCGAAGTGCTGATGGCCACCGCGCTGCTGGCGGCCGGCCTGGCGCTGGCTTTCGCCACTCTGCGTGCCGCCACTGCGACCGTCGATCGGGGCGAGACGATGGTGGCCAACAGCGAACGGATCCGGGCGGTGCAGGGCTTTCTGCGCGCGCGCCTGGCCTCGGCCCATGCGCTGTCGTTTGAATACGAGGGCGCCGGCACGGATCCGGTGCACTTCATCGGCGAGCGCGAGCGCATGGCCTTCGTCAGCGATGTGCCGGTGTACCTCGGCCACGGTGGCCCGGCGCTGCACGAGGTGGTGGCGGTGCGTGACCGGGACGGGCTGCGGCTGGAGGTCTCGTTCGCCACCGTGCTGGCCGGCCAGGTCTTCCGCGATACGCCGCCGCGGGCGCCCGAGCCGCTGGCCGGGGAGCTGGTCGAGGTGCGGTTCAGCTATCGCGGCCCGGATGCGCAGGGCGGAATGACCGACTGGCTGGATGAATGGACCGAACCGCAGCGGCTGCCGCTACTGGTACGGGTGGAGGTGGACGGCGAGCGGGAAGGTGCCTGGCCGACTCTGGTGGTGGCGCTGTTCCAGGCCCAGGGTCAGGGCTATCCGGGAGGGCGGCGGCGTTGAGCGGGAGGTCTGCGATGCCTGCCCAGCGCGGCGCCGCGCTACTGCTGGTGATGTGGCTGGTGGCGCTGCTGGCGGCGCTGGTGGGTGCGTTCGCGTTCTCGGCCCGGATTGAACAGATCCAGGGCCGGGTGCTGTACCGCGGCGTGGTTGCCGATCAGGCCGCACGCGCCGGGCTGGAATACGCCCTGGTGCGGCTGCGCGACCGCGATCCGTTGACCACCTGGGTCCCCGACGGGCGTCCCTATGAGTGGGAATTCGCCGGCATGCCGGTGCAGGTGCGGGTGATTGATGAGCAGGGCAAGATCGACCTGAACGTGGCCGACCAGACCCTGCTGGCCGCCTTGATGGTGGCGCTGGGTACAGATCCGTCGGAGGCGCAGGTGCTGGCGGCGGCGATCGAGGACTGGCGCGACGAGGACGATCTGGGCCAGCTGGTGGGCGCCGCCGAGGCCCCGCAATACGCGGCGGCCGGCCTGCCCTACGGGCCGAGGAATGCCTGGTTTGAAACCGTCTCCGAACTGGAGCTGGTGCTGGGCATGCCCGCCGACCTGGCCGCGCGCATGCTGCCGCACGTGACCGTGCACAGCGCCATGCCGGTGCCGGACCAGCGCTGGGCCACCGGGCCGGTGCTGCAGGCCATGGGACTGGACCCGGAACAGGTACAGGCCCTGCGCGAACCGGACCCCATGCTGGCACCGGGGCAGAGCGTCGTGGCAGTGGGCAGCGGAACGTATAGTATCGACAGCCTCGCGCGCCTGCCTGATGGGCGCCGGGCGCGATTGCAGGCGGTGGTGCGGGCGGGGGGGACCGCCCTGCCCGGTGCGGCCTATGTTTCCCTGCGCTGGAAGGAGGGCGCCTCGGCACCCGATGACGACTGATGCCGATGACATCGCTGCGCCACCGTCGCTGATCCAGCGGCTGCGGCATGCCGGGGGCAGCCGCCTCGGGCCGTGGCTGGGGTTCTGGTCGTGGTGGGGCCGCGCGCTGCTGACCTGGGTGCCGGGGCGACTGCGGGCGCTGCTGGGCCTGGATGGCCGCCGGCTGCTGCTGCGCCACGACGGTGGCGAGCTGTCGCTGGTGCTGGAACACGCTGATGGCGAGCCCGAGCTGGCGCGCCTGCCCTGGACTCCGGCCGATGCCGATGCGGGGTCCGGCATCCTCGCCACGCTGTTGCCGGCTCAGCTGGCGGCGCTGCCGCGCTGGCTGGTATTGCCATCCGCCACTGCCCTGCGCCGCCCGATGACGGTGCCCGCGGCGGCGGCCGACCGGCTGCGCGAAGTGCTGGGTTTCGAAATCGACCGGCAGACGCCGTTTGCCGCCGCGGAGGTGTGCTTCGATGCGCGGGTAATCGGCCGCCGCGGCGACGGCCAGCTGGACGTTGAACTGGTGGTGGTGCCGCGCGCGGCGTTCGATGCCGCGCTGGCAGCCCTGGGCAGCGCCGGCACCGGCCTGGCGGGCGTGGATCTGGCCGCTGATGACGGCATTCCGCTGGGTATCAACCTGCTGCCGGAGGAGGCGCGCGCGCGCCGGGCCGATCCCTGGCAGCGCTGGAATCTCGCCTTCGCCGCGCTGGTCGTGCTGGCGGTGGCCAGCGCCATGTGGATGGTCCTGGACAACCGTCGCCAAGCGGCGGACGATTTCGAACAGGCGTCGCAGCAGCTGATCGCCCAGGCCCGGCAGGCCTCCGACCAGCGCCGCCAGGTGGCTGACCATATCGAAGGCATGCAGTACCTGGACGAGCTGCGGGCTGCGCAGCCGGCCATGGTCGAAATCCTCGACGAGCTGAGCCGGCTGCTGCCGGACAGCACCTACCTGGAAAAGCTGGCGGTGGAAAACGGGCGCCTGCTGCTGATCGGGCAGAGCTCGGAAGCCTCGGCCCTGGTGCAGCAGCTGGGCAATTCCACCCTGTGGCGCTCGCCGGCGCTGGCCGGTGCGCTGCAGCCTGATCCGCGCAGCCGCCGTGACCGTTTCACCCTGACCGCCGAACTGGCCCCGGCCGCATCGGTTGCTGATGCAGGAGGCGCCGATGCGCAGCCCGGTTCCTGAGCGTGAGCGCTGGCTGGCGCTGGGCCTCCTGGTCCTGCTGCTGGGCCTGGGCTATCTGCTGCTGGTGCACCCGTGGTGGACCCGGCCGATGCTGGAAGTGAACGGGCGCATCGAATCCCTGCAGCAGCGCGACCTGCGCGCGCGCATGGCCCTGTCGCAGCGGCCGGAAGTGCTGGAACTGCTGCAGGCGCAGCAGGAACAGGCCGCGCGCCAGCCCGGCTTCATGCCCGAAACCAGCCCGGAGCGCGCCACCGCGGCGCTGGTACAGCAGCTGGAAACCATCGTCGCCGAGGCCAGCCCCGGCAACCGCAGCTGCGCCATCATCAACCGCTCGCCGATGACCGATGTGCGCCAGCAGCGCTTCCCCCGTGCGGTGGTGCAGGTGCGCCTGCACTGCGGCGGCGCGGAGCTGGCCACGATCCTGCACGGACTGGAAAACGGCACGCCGCGGCTGTTCGTGGACAACCTGAACCTGCTGACCCACCAGCTGGGCGGCGTGCAGGTGGATGCCGGCCGCGGGACGGGCCTGGATGTCACCTTCGATCTGATCGGCTACCTGCGGCCGCTGCCGGGAGCGGACCATGCGGATTGAGGACGCGGGCGGCAGGACCTGGCTGCTCGGCGCGGTGGCGCTGTGGGCGGCCTGTACCTGGGCGCTGGCCGCGTTCGGGATGGGCAGCCGGGTGGAGGCGCTGCCGGAAGATCCGGCCCTGCTGCAGCCGCTGCCCCGCCCGGGCGCCGCCGCCGAGGGCCGGCTGGGTCCGCTGCCCCAGTACGCGGCCATCCGCGAGCGTGCGCTGTTCGAACACGACCGCACCTACCGTCCGTTCCTGCTGGAAGGCGGTGCGGAAGGCGATGCGCAGGACACCGGCTTCGATGTGGTGCTGACCAGCGTGCTGATCACCCCGGGGCTGGAAATGGCGATCGTGCAGCCGCGCGAGGGCGACGGGCTTCCGCTCAGTTTCCGCCTTGGCGAATCCTCGCCGCAGGCGCCGGACTGGACGCTGACCGCGCTCAACCCGCGCAGCGCGGTGTTCAGCGGCCCGGATGGCGAGCGCAGGCTGGAACTGCGCGTGTTCGACGGCGTCGGCGGGGAGCCGCCCACGCCAAGGGCCAGCGGGGAAGACAACGGCGAGGCGCTGGTTGAAGTGGAGGCGGCGGAGCGCGAATCGGCGCCGCGCCGCGTCACCGGCGGCACGCCCATCGCCGAAACCGCTGCCACCGCCGAGGCCGACGACCGCAGCGAGCAGGCCGAAGCCATCCGTCGCCGCATCGAAGCGCGCCGTGCGCGCCTGCGCGAACAGTCATCCCAGTCGCCGGCCACGCCGCGGCAGCAGAATCCGTAGAGTGCACTCCATGAAGCTTTCCGCCACTACCCGCGCGGCACTGGCCGCACTGCTCACCAGCCTGCTGGCCGCCTGCGCCACGCCGGTTCCGCATATGCACCGCGATGGCACCGCCGGCATGCCGCAGCCGGTGATCCGCAGCAGCGTTGAAGCCGAGCCGCTGGAGGAGTCCGGCCCGCCGCAGGCGCAGGTGCGCCATGGCAGTGGCCACACCATCAACCAGGCCGCGGCCACCGCGCCGCGGCCGGGGCTGGCCGCCACCAGCGGCGAATCCACGTTCAATTTCGAAGGCGCGCCCGTGCACGCCGTGGTCAAGGCGATCCTTGGCGACATGCTGGGCCAGAACTATGTGATCGCGCCGGAAGTGCAGGGCACCGTCACCCTCGCCACGCCGCGGCCGGTCAGCGCTTCCGGCGCGCTGAGCATGCTGGAGATGGTGCTGGGCTGGAACAACGCCCGCATGATCTACA